>JBJOQF010000290.1:0-11208 GCA_046050185.1 Bacteroidota bacterium | reverse complement strand
CAGCTGTAACAAGAAGTAAACAACGCCTGCAAGAAGTTAAAAAACGAATATTAGTGGTGCAATTGGGCGGAGCAGTAGGGAATGGGAATGCCAATATTTCAACTGAAATTCAAGAAGAATTTGCCTGTATATTAGGTTTGTCACCATCTTTTACTTGGCATTCGCACAGAGATAATATAGCTGAAATGGCCGGTGTTTTGGGGATATTAAGCGGTACTTTAGGAAAAATAGCCAAAGATATTTCGTTGTTAATGCAAACCGAAGTTGGAGAAGTTTTTGAAGGATCAGCTGATGGGAAAGGCGGTTCAAGCACGATGCCCCACAAACGAAATCCTGTGACTTGTGCAGCGATATTGGCCAATACAAATCGGGTGCCACATTTGGTTGCCACCATGCTTTCGGCAATGCCCCAAGAACACGAACGTTCAGCTGGCTTATGGCATTCAGAATGGGAAGTGTTGACAGGAATTATGCAATTAACGGGAGGTTCTATAGAAAAAAGTATCGGTTTAATCGAAGGATTGGAAGTGGATGAAAACCGAATGCTAGCTAACCTCGAATTGACAAAAGGCTTGATTTATGCTGAAAATTTAGCTTTGGCATTAGCCCAAAAAATAGGCAAGTCCACAGCGCATGAATACATTGAAAATGCTTGTAAAAAAGCCATTCAAGAGAAGAAACATTTAAAAGAAGTGTTGCTCGAAATGAATATCGAAATAGCCGATTTAGACTCCTTATTCAATCCCAAAAACGCTATTGGGTTAAGTCTGGAACTAATCGACCAAGTTGTAAAGAAATACCAATAAACAGTGATGAAAACAAATTATAAAATAACGGGAACGCCAAACAGTCCGGTTTTGGTTTTTTCTAATTCTTTGGGTGCTGATATGGGAATGTGGGAGGAATTAGTACCATTCTTATTGCCTTATTTTCGAGTGTTGCAATACGATACCCGCGGGCATGGAGGAAGTGAAGTTACGGAAAGTCCGTATTCTATTGAAATATTAGGGAATGATGTAATTGATTTATTGGATGCATTAAAGCTGGAGAAAGTCTATTTCTGTGGCCTATCGATGGGTGGATTAATTGGACAATGGCTCGGAATTCATCATCCCAACAGAATTATAAAACTGATTATAAGCAATACCGATGCTAAAATTGGAACAACTGAAGCTTGGAACGACAGAATCAATACCATTACCAAAGATGGAATGCAAGCTATTGTTGACGGGACTATGGAACGTTGGTTTACTGATGATTTCAGAGAAAAAAATCCAAACAGAATTGCTGAAATTAAAGCTGTTTTTCTTAAAAATAATGCACTTGGGTATGCTAATAGTTGTGCTGCCGTAAGAGATGCTGATTTTAGAGATGATTTATATAAAATTACCGCTGAAACCTTAGTTATTACTGGAGATGAAGATGTTGTTACCAATGTAGCACAAGCTGAAGAATTAGTAAAAAAAATTCCAAATGCAAGTCTGAAAGTACTTCCTGCGCGTCATTTATCAAGCACGGAACTACCCAAAGAATATGCTGAAATACTTATTGATTTTAGTGTAGGGGAAAGCACTTTCGAGAAAGGAATGCATGTAAGAAGAACTGTTTTAGGAGATGCGCATGTGAATAAAGCAAATGAAAACAGCAATGAATTCAATGGAGAATTTCAAAGTTTTATTTCCAATTATGCCTGGGGCGAAATCTGGACTCGACCGGGACTATCAAAGCACAATCGCAGCCTGATAACCATTGCCATGCTAATTGCCTTAAACCGAAAAGCAGAACTGCAAATGCATATCAAAGCGGCTTTCAACAATGGGGTTTCCAAGAATGAAATCAAAGAAGTAATCATGCAATCAGCTTTGTATTGTGGTTTACCAGCTGCCAATGAAGCGATTCATACCGCAGAAGAAGTTTTTAGAGAATTAGAAAAGAATTAAAATAAATGAAAAATACGGCAACTCAAGTTGGAATTATCGGCGCAGGGCCATCTGGACTGACATTAGCATTAATGCTCGAAAAAAAAGGAATTAAATCAGTTATTATTGAAAATCGCAGCCGTGAATATGTTGAAAACAGAGTACGGGCGGGACTTTTGGAACACAACACAGTAGCTGTTTATGACAGTTTGGGAGTTTCTGAACGATTGCACGAGGAAGGCTTGGTACATCATGGTTGTTACATCAATTATAATGGCGAAAGTCAACGAATAGATTTTGAGAAATTAACTCAAAAACAAGTGACTATTTATGGACAGCAAGAAATCGTAAAGGATTTAATACAAGCTTGTGAAGCGCGTGAAATTCCAATTTTGTTTGAAGCTGATGCTACCGAAATTACAAATTTAGAAGCAGAAAAAGCAGTAATTCATTTTACGTATAAAGAAGAAAAACAGACACTTTCCTGTGATTTTGTGGGTGGTTGCGATGGATTTCATGGAATTGCCCGCAAGACGTTACCTAAAGAAAGCTACAAGGAATATAAAATTGAATATCCGTTTAGTTGGTTGGGGATTTTGGCGTATGCCAAGCCCAATTATGATGAATTAATTTATGCGTATCATTCCGAAGGGTTTGCTTTGGCAAGTTTGCGTTCGCAAAAAGTATGCAGATTATACCTTCAAGTGGCTAACGATGATTTGATTGAAAACTGGTCGGATGAGAAAATTTGGAATGAATTGGAACACCGATTGGGAATGGAATTAAATAGAGGTGAAATTTTCGAAAAAGGGATTACACCTATGCGAAGTTTTATGGTTGATAATATGCAATACGGACGCTTATTTTTAGCTGGGGATTCAGCGCATATTGTTCCGCCAACTGGAGCTAAAGGACTCAATTTAGCGGTAGCTGATATTCGGAATTTAGCTAATGGTTTGATTGCTTTTTATGAATCAGGAAGTGAAGAAGGTTTAGAAAATTATACTAAAAAATGCTTATCAAGGGTTTGGCGTGTACAAGATTTTTCGAATTTTATGACCTACCTCTGTCACAAACAATCCGAAGAAGGAAGCTTTGAAAGTCAGTTGCAAAAATCCAAATTTGATTATTTGACCATCTCGGAAGCCTATCAAAAAACGATTGCTGAAAATTACGTTGGATTGCCTTTTGAAGCTTTTGAATAAAAATTACTGACTTCAAAATTGCATTCTATTTATAAAATTATTTTACAAAAAAAGAAATGAAACAAGTTCCTATTATAGATTTACACACGGCCGCCAAAATGGTAAAAGAAGGCGATACACTACTGCAAGGTGGTTTTGGAATGACAGGAAATCCTGTTCACCTGATGCACGCACTTGCTGAAATTGGTACAAAAAACTTAACTTTTATTGGTAATAATACCGGTGAAGCTGGCCTTGGAGGAGGACGTTTGTTGCGAAATGGACAGCTCAAAAAGATGATTGGTTCTTTTTTTACCTCCAATCCAGATGCTGTAAAAGCAGCGCAAACAGGTCAGGTGGCATACGAACTTTTGCCACAAGGAACGCTTGCCGAAGCGATTCGCGCGGGTGGAGCAGGAATAGGCGGTTTTTATACGCCAACATCAGCAGGGACATTAATTGCTGAGGGTAGAGAAACCAAAATAATTGATGATGTAGAACAGGTTTTTATCAAAGGAATTCGTGGAAATGTAGCCTTTATTAGAGCTTGGAGAGCGGATACAGCAGGAAATTTGCAATACCGAATGACCGAAAACAACTTCAATAAAGCCATGGCAACAGCTGCTGATTTGGTTATTGCCGAAGTGGAAGAAATTGTTCCCGTAGGTGAAATTGCTCCGGAATTTGTACATACACAAGGTTGTTATGTGGACTATTTGGTCGAAGCCAAAATTACTTTGGAAGACTTAGGAAGTTCTGCTTCGGTATCGACTTCTAAAAAAGTAGATGAAAGCCGAATGAATATGGCGAAACGCGCTTTGGCAGAATTGAAAAAAGGAGATGTGGTGAATTTAGGAATCGGAATTCCAACATTGGTAGCCGATTTAATCACCGAAGAGCATGGTATTATCCTGCATACCGAAAACGGAATGTTAGGTGTAGGTCCAGTTCCAACTGACGGTGGTGGCGCGATGGATTATCCTGTAAATGCAGGTAAAATTCCGGTTACAGCACTCAAAGGAAGCAGCTATTTTGATAGTGCTGATTCCTTTGCAATGATTCGTGGAGGACATGTGGATACAGCGATTATGGGCGGTTTAGAGGTAGATGAATTTGCAAATTTGGCTAATTGGGCTGTTCCAGGAAAACCTTTATTGGGTGTTGGAGGTGCCATGGATTTGGCCAAAGGAGCCAAACGATTAATCATTACCATGACGCATTCGAATCCTGATGGTTCTTCTAAGATTGTACCCAAATGTATATTGCCGCTAACAGCTTCGGATGTGGTGGATTTAGTGATAACTGATTTGGCTGTTTTTTCTTTTGATGAAGGAAAGCTGACCTTAATAGAAATTATGCCAGGCAGTTCTTTGGAAGAAGTACGCGCTAAAACAAGTGCGAAATTTATTGAAAAATTAAATTAAGAAATTATGAATCAATCGTATATCATAGATGCAATCCGAACTCCGATAGGAAGTTTTGGAGGAAGTTTATCTACTGTAAGAGCTGATGATTTGGCTGCTTTGACTATTCAGGAATTAGTAAAAAGAAATCCTAATATTCCTGTTGAAATGATTGACGAAGTGATTTTGGGAAACCATAATCAGGCTGGGGAAGACAATAGAAATGTGGCTCGAATGGCTACTTTATTGGCAGGTTTGCCTTTTACGGTTCCAGCTCAAACGGTCAACCGCCTTTGTGCTTCGGGGATGTCAGCGGTTATTGATGCTTCACGCAGTATTCAAGTGGGTGATGCGGATATCATGATTGCAGGCGGAATGGAACACATGACGCGCAGTCCATGGGTTATTTCTAAGACTTCTAAGCCTTTTGGGAATGATGCCCAAATGTTTGATTCCAGTTTTGGATGGCGTTTTGTAAATCCTAAAATGCACGCCATGTATGGTACGGATGCCATGGGAATTACAGCAGAAAATTTAGTTGAAATGTATAACATAACTAGAGAAGACCAAGATTTATTTGCTTATAGTTCACAACAAAAAGCATTTGCTGCACAACAAAACGGACGATTTGATGAAGAAATAATTGCAGTTGAACTCACGGATAAAAAAGGAATAGTTACTTCGTTTTCTAAAGATGAGTTTATAAAAGGAAATACTTCGCTGGAAAAATTAGCAACTTTAAGGGCCGCTTTCAAGAAAGATTCAGGAAGTGTAACTGCTGGTAACGCAGCGGGTCTTAATGATGGTTCAGCGGCATTATTTTTAGCTTCTGAAAAAGCTATAAAACAATACAATTTGAAACCATTAGCCAGAATTGTTTCTTCGGCAATAGTGGGAGTAGAGCCTAGAATTATGGGGATTGGACCTGTAGGAGCTACCCAAAAAGCACTTCAAAAAGCGGGTTTGACATTAGATGATATTGCTATTATAGAATTAAATGAGGCTTTTGCAGCACAAGCTTTGGCCTGTACCAGAGCATTAGGATTAGCAGATAATGATGCTAGAATCAATCCAAATGGAGGTGCCATTGCACTCGGGCATCCGCTAGGAATGTCAGGAACCCGTTTGATACAAACCGCAGCAATCGAACTTCAAAAACAAAATAAACGATACGCACTTTGTACTATGTGTATTGGAGTGGGAATGGGGTATGCTGTGATTATCGAAAATGAGAATGTAAAATAGCGATTGAAAAAATCAGTCAATTTAATTTTAAAGAATGCATTACTAAAATAATACCTAATTATGAGCAATGAAAAATTAAGAAGGGAAGCGTTAGTTTATCACGCTAAACCGCAACCAGGAAAGATAAAAATTGTGCCTACAAAACCGTATGCAACGCAACGAGATTTAGGATTGGCTTATTCTCCTGGTGTAGCAGAACCTTGTTTGGAGATACATAAAGACAAAGAGAATGTTTATAAATATACGGCAAAGGGAAATCTTGTTGCTGTGATTACTAATGGTACAGCCGTTTTGGGATTAGGGGATATTGGACCTGAAGCTTCAAAGCCAGTAATGGAGGGGAAAAGTTTATTGTTTAAGATTTTTGCAGATATTGATAGTATTGATATTGAATTAGATACCAAAGATGTGGACAAGTTCATTGAAACCGTGAAAATTATGGCTCCTACTTTTGGAGGTATCAATTTAGAAGACATCAAAGCACCCGAAGCTTTTGAAATCGAAAGACGATTAAAAGAAGAATTGGATATTCCCGTAATGCACGATGACCAACATGGAACAGCTATTATATCGGCTGCAGCCTTATTGAATGCATTGGAAATTACCAAGAAAAAAATAGAAGAAGTTCGTATCGTAATCAGTGGTGCCGGAGCAGCAGCTGTTTCTTGTACCAAATTGTACAAAGCTTTTGGGGCTAGTGCCAAGAATATTGTTATGATTGATAGCAAAGGAGTTATTCGAAGCGACAGAGAAAATTTATCAGAGGAGAAGCTAGAATTTGCAACAGATAGAAAGATTGATACGCTAGAAGAAGCGATGGTGGATGCCGATGTTTTCATAGGACTTTCGGTTGCTGATGTGGTCAATCCAGCGATGTTACTTGCTATGGCAAAAGACCCTATTGTTTTTGCAATGGCGAATCCAGATCCTGAAATTGCGTATGATTTGGCAATTAGCACCCGTAAAGATATTATTATGGCAACCGGTCGTTCGGATCATCCTAATCAGGTGAATAATGTGTTGGGATTTCCATTTATTTTTAGAGGTGCGCTCGATGTAAGAGCGACTAAAATCAATGAAGAAATGAAAATGGCGGCTGTTAAGGCTTTAGCCGATTTGACTAGAGAAGCAGTTCCAGAGCAAGTGAATATTGCTTATGGCGAAACTCGTCTTACCTTTGGAAGAGATTATATTATTCCAAAACCATTTGATCCCAGATTGATTTCGTCAATTCCTCCGGCTGTTGCCAAAGCAGCTATGGAAAGTGGCGTTGCTAAAATGCCTATTGAGGATTGGGATAAGTACAGAGAAGAATTATTACAGCGTTCCGGAAATGATAATAAAGTGGTGCGTATGTTGCACAGCCGAGCCAGAATGAATGCTAAGAAAATTGTTTTTGCTGAAGCAGACCATTTGGATGTATTGAAAGCGGCTCAAATTGTTTACGATGAAGGAATTGCAATCCCAATATTATTAGGAAATAAAGAAACAATAGTAGAATTAAAAAAGGAAATTGAATTTGATGCTGATGTTCTAATAATTGATATAAATGCTGATGAATCTAATGAAGTGAGAAATCAGTATGCCACTAAATTTTGGAACAACAGAAAAAGAAATGGTGTGACGCTTTACGGAGCCCAAATAAAAATGAGGGAGCGCAATTATTTTGGAGCGATGATGGTACTTGAAGGTGATGCTGACGGGATGATATCAGGATATTCCAGAGCCTATCCTACAGTGGTTAAACCAATATTTGAAGTTATAGGAAAAGCTTCGAATGTGAAAAAAGTAGCAACCGTAAATATTTTGACAACTGAAAGAGGCCCTATGTTCTTAGCTGATACCGCTATAAATATTGATCCTACTGCCGAAGAACTGGCTGATATTGCCCAAATGACAGCTAATGTAGCGACCACTTTTGGGTTTGATCCAGTTATGGCGATGTTATCGTATTCTAATTTTGGTTCTTCTGTACATCCTCATGCCACTAAAGTGAGAGAGGCTGTAGCTATTTTGCATGATAAAAAACCAGACTTGCTTGTAGATGGTGACATACAATCTGATTTTGCTTTAAATGCAGAATTGTTACAAAGTAAATTCCCATTTTCTAAATTGGCAGGTAAAAAGGTAAATACCTTAATTTTTCCAAATTTAGAGTCGGCAAATATTACGTATAAATTAATGAAAGAATTGAATAAGTCTGATTCTATAGGTCCAATAATTATGGGACTTAGTAAATCAGTTCATATCCTTCAATTAGGAGCAAGCGTAAATGAAATCGTTAATATGACTGCTGTAGCCGTGATTGATGTACAGGAAAGAGAGAAAAGAAAGAAAGCAAAATTGAATGTTTAAGAAATGTGATTTTTTTAACATTTACTGTTTGTCTAATAAAACCTCAAGTTCTCTTGAGGTTTTATTTACAAATTTGGAATTAAAGTTCAATGTGTTAAAAAAACACATTGAATGTATTGAATTGAATTAGAATTGTTTTACATTTCGAAATTCAAAAAAAATAGTTTTAGATGCTAAATAGTATTATTCATAAAAACATAATTTAATCGATATGAAAAAAGCATCAAAAATTGATAGCCTCAGAATTGATGAGTTTTCTGCAACCCCAAAATACCAACAATTGGTCAATGCGGTGCTGAATGCTATAAAGCAAGGTATTCTTAATAAAGGAGATGCTATGCCGTCTATCAATGAGTTGAGTTTTCAGTACGAAATATCCAGGGTTACTATTGAAAAAGGATATAATAAACTTCGTAAAATGGGTATTCTTGAAGCTTATCATGGAAAAGGCTACTTTATTGCCAATACGGATGTTTCGCAAGATTTAAAAATATTCTTGATGTTCAATAAATTAAGTGCTCATAAGAAAATTATTTATGATGCTTTTGTGGAGACTTTGGGTGAAAAAGCGGCTATTGATTTTTATATTTATAATAATGATTATGGGTTGTTCAAAAAACTGTTAAACCAACAAAAAAGTATTTATACCCATTATGTTATTATACCCCATTTTATTGAAAAAGCGGAAGGATATCAAGTATTGATTGAGGAAATTCCAAAAGAGAAATTAATTATTGTTGGTAAAAAAATAGAAGGAATTACTGGGAACTATGGTGCAGTTTATGAGAATTTTGAAGAAGATATTTTCAATGCGCTTAGTAAAGCTTTAGCATCCTTGAGTAAATACCATACCTTAAAACTAATTTTTCCGGAAAATAGTTATTTTCCTAAAGAGATCGTAAAAGGGTTTGAAAATTTTTGTTACAGTTATGCTTTTAATTATAAAATTGTTCATGATTTTGATCTTGAAGAAGTAAATGAAGGAGAAGTTTACATTAATTTGAAGGAAGAGGATTTAGTTAAAATTCTTGATAAAATTATAGCCTTAAATTTAATAGTCGGGGAACAAGTTGGGGTGATTTCTTATAATGAAACGCCTCTTAAAAAATTCATTATGAATGGGCTCACTACAATCTCTACTGATTTTTCATTAATGGGAAAATCAGCGGCTCAACTGGTGTTAAACTCTTCAAAAGAACATATTGAAAATCCATTTGAATTGATTCTCAGAGGTTCTTTATAATTTTAAAGTATGGAATTACGTAAATTAAAATCGTTTTTGATAGTTGGTAAAGAACTGCATTTTGGTAGAGCTGCTGAAAAATTGAATATTACTCAGCCTGCCTTAACACACCAAATTCAACAATTAGAAAGTGAGTTAGGGTTTGATCTTTTTGACAAAGTAAAACGTGTTAATAATAGAAAAGTGGAGCTTACTGAAGCGGGTGCTTATTTAATGAAAGAAGTAAGTCGTGTAATAGAACTACTTGACAGGACAATAAAAAATGCCAAAATCAGTAGTGAAAAAAGCAAACAATTAAAGCTGGGAATTCCTAAAATTTGTCTGGTAAATGAGGTGATGGAGGTATTAAAAAATCTTCAATTGAAATTCCCGGACAGTACTTTTAAAATAGTAGAATATTCTTCAGTGATATCCGTGCAAGAGGCTTTATTCAAAGGAAATATTGATATAGGGATTACTACTTTTCCGCTTGTTTTTAAAGATTTGGATTATCAAGTTTTTAAGAATGAATTTCTGAATGTTATTATGCCAAAAAAACACCCTTTGGCAAAATACCAAAAAATAAAAATAGAACAACTTAGAAATGATAAATGGGTAGATTTATCTAAAGATTTATGCCCTCCAAGTTTAGATGATGTAGAAGGGTATTGCCGAAATGCAGGTTTCTCCAGAGATGCAAATATTGTTCAGGAAGTATCTAATATACAATTGTTGATAGGACTAGTACATGCAGGAATTGGAATTGCTGTTTTTCCTTCGCACTATCCAATACATTCAGAAGAAATTATTTCCAAGGAGTTATTATTTTCAGATAACAACCGATTGGAAGTGACCAAAATACTTGCTTTCAAAGATACATTAGAGCAAGAATATCAGTTAATAATAAAAAATGCTTGGAATAGCTAAGGTGGAATTAGAAATTACGAACGATTCATGCTAACAATCCAAATATGCGATGAATAGTTATTTCTGCTATTAATTAAGGGTACTTATTATTGGCGCGAATTTTCCTATATTAATTTAATCTACTATATTAGGCAAATCATTAATGTGTTGATTTTAAATGCATTAATAATTTATTCTGGATGGTCAACTATTAAATAAATTAAAACCAATATTTTTACTGAAAATTAGATGCTTTTCAAAAAGCATTTTCAAATTATACTTAAAACAAATTGTCATGCAAATTGGAATTATAGGATTAGGAAAAATGGGCTTCAATCTTGCCCTTAACTTACAACGAAATGGTTACGACGTAGTAGCTCAAGATGTAAACACAGACTTTGTTACAAAAATTGGACTAGAAGGAATCACAACGGCACATTCCGTGAAAGAATTATGTCAAAAACTGAACGACCGAAAAGTGATTTGGCTAATGGTTCCGGCAGGAGAAATTGTAGACGGAGTGATCACTTCCCTAATTCCTTTTTTAGAAAAAAATGACATTATCATTGACGGTGGAAACTCTAACTATAAAGATTCAAAACGTCGTTATTCCCAATTGAAGGAACTTGGTATTGATTTTTTAGATTGTGGAACTTCAGGCGGAACTTCAGGAGCTTTGAATGGCGCTTGTACAATGATTGGCGGAGATGCTCCGGTATTTGAATATGTTGCGCAAGTTTTCAAGGATATTTCTGTTGAAAATGGTTATTTATATACTGGTGCAGCGGGAAGCGGACATTTTACTAAAATGGTTCACAACGGCATCGAATACGGGATGATGCAATCTATAGCCGAAGGTTTTGAAGTTTTTGAACACTCTGAATTTGATATTGATTTCAAAAAAACGGCTAAACTATTCAATCATGGCTCCGTGGTGCGCAGTTGGTTAATGGAACTCACCGAAAATGCTTTTT
>JBJOQF010000289.1:0-2747 GCA_046050185.1 Bacteroidota bacterium | reverse complement strand
GCATTTACTTCAAGGTCAATTCCTTTTATCACATCTTCTTCAGGAATATAGCCAAAACGAACGTTTTCAAATTTTATATCTCCCTTGAAAATGGGTGCTTCAATCGTTCCGGTATCTTGTATTTGATCTTGGGTATCCAAAATGTCAAAAACACGATTCGCCGCAATCATTCCCAATTGCATTTCGTTGAATTTATCCGCAATTTGACGCAATGGATTAAACAACATTCCTATAAACATCGTGTAAGAAAACAAATCTCCAAAAGTGGTAAAATGGTCCCCATTTAATATTTTAATTCCGCCGTACAAAACGATAAATCCTAATGTCAATGATGAAATAATATCGGCAATAGGGAAGAAGATGGAGTTATAAAGAATGGTTTTTATCCAGGCTTTGTTGTGTTTGTCGTTGATACTTTTGAATTTTTCAAATTCAATATCTTCTCTGTTGAAAAGTTGAACAATTTTCATTCCCGTCACACGTTCTTGAACAAAGGAGTTCATGTTGGCAATTTGTGTGCGCACTTCCTCAAAAGCCACTTGCATTTTCTTTTGGAAAATTCGGGTGAAGAAAACCAGGATAGGCATGGCCACAATTACAATCCAAGTCAGCGTCCAGTTCATGTAAAACATGAAAATAAGTACAACAACCATTTTCATCAAGTCACTGATAATCATAAACAATCCCTGACTAAAAATTCGGGCAATTGCCTCAATATCCGATACGGAACGGGTTACGAGTTGCCCCACAGGAACAAGATCAAAATACTTCATTCTAAAACTTAACAAGTGTTTGAATAGTTTTGTTCGAATGTCTTTCACGATATCCTGACCCAGCCAGTTTGCCCAATATACAAAGTAAAACTGCGAAAATACTTCCATCAACAGCACCATTCCCATCAGGATTACATACATCAATAAACCCTGTTGGTCGTGGGTTTTTATGTAGCCATCAACCGTTTGCTTCAATAAATACGGGCGTAATGCCGCAAATATGGATAATGAAATGGCAAAAATAATCACGCCATTAAAACGCCATTGGTACGGTTTCGTGTATTGTAATATTCGTTTGAATAATCGGGTATCAAATGCTTTTGCTTTCATATTTTTTGGATTTATCCTGATTTTTTTCAGGAGCCATTTACTGCTAGCTGGGCTAATGCGTAATGTAATCGTATTCTATTTTGGTTAAATATAAACCATGCGCCGGAACCGAAAAACCAGCTTTATCTCGGTTTTTACTTTCTATGATGGTAATAAAATCATCCAGTGTTATCTTGTGTAATCCTATATTTACTAATGTTCCCACTATGGCGCGCACCATGTTTCGTAAAAAACGATTGGCCGAAATGGTAAAAATAAGGTTGCCGTTTTCTTGTTTGGCTGCGCCTTGTTCTGCTTCGCCTCGAGTCCAAAAGGCTTCAAAAATCGTGCAGTCAAATGTATTTACATCAGTATTTACTTTGGAAAAACATTGAAAATCAGTAAAATTAAACAATAATTTGGCCGCTTCATTCATTAAATCAACATCTAATTTTTGATGGAAATACCAACTTTGCTCTTGCGAAAAAACATCTTTAAAGGTGTTGATATGGTATTCATACGTTCTTTTAGTCGCATCAAAACGCGTGTGCGCTTCGTCGTGAACGTGAATAATGTCATAAATAACAATGTCTTTCGGTAAGTAAGAGTTGAGTTTGTGAACTAAATTTGGAATATCAAATGGTTTTTCAAAATCAAAATGGGCGAACATTTCCTTGGCGTGAACACCAGTATCCGTGCGTCCGGCTCCCATAAGATTAATCTCGGTATTCAATAGTACCGAAAACGCTTTGTTCATCGTTTCCTGAACTGAGGCAGCATTGGGTTGGTATTGCCAGCCGTGATAATGGGTTCCGTTGTATGCTAATTTTATGAAGTACCTCAAGGTCAGATTTCAGATTTACTTTGTCAGTTCGCTATCGCTCGTGTCAGATTTCAGATTTCAGATTGTTCTGAAAGAAATCGAGTTTTACACAATTAAAGAAGCAAAGATACTTATTAATTTTTGTGTCACGAAGTTGCTATGGCGCAAAAGTTTGTTAAGTTTTAAATGGATTTTTTATTTGGAATTTGAATGTTTAATTTTACCACAAAATCCTAGCCCAGATAGTAGTGAAAATCCTTTGTTGTTTTTCTTTAAAACAATAAAGATTGAAACGAATAGCTGGAAATAGCTCCAGATTGCTTCGTTCCTCGCAATGAAACTATAAATATGAAAAAAATACTACTCCTTTCGGATACGCACAGTCACATTGATGATACCATTTTAAAATATGTTGTTCAGGCGGATGAAGTTTGGCATGCGGGCGATATTGGGGATTTGGCCGTAACCGATGCGATAAAAAAACTAAAACCGTTGCGTTGTGTTTATGGCAATATTGATGACGCTAAGGCCCGATTAGAATTCCCGTTGCACAACCGTTTTATGTGTGAGGGAGTGGATGTTTGGATTACGCATATTGGCGGTTATCCAGGGAAATACAATCCTAATATTAAAGCGGAGATGGATGCTAATCCTCCAAAATTATTTATTTGTGGGCATTCGCACATTCTAAAAGTAATATTTGATAAAAAACATAATCTCTTACATATGAATCCTGGGGCAGCTGGGAAAAGTGGTTTTCATCAGGTGCGTACGATGTTGCGTTTTGTGATTGATGGCGATAAAATAAAGGATTTGGAAATTATTGAAATAGAGAAAAAGGG
>JBJOQF010000288.1:0-4150 GCA_046050185.1 Bacteroidota bacterium | reverse complement strand
AAACAACCTCTGTCATTTTTAGTATATGGTCCACCCCAAGGATATGTTGCAGACTCTAAACCTCCTCTGGCTGAGTATTCCCATTCTGCTTCAGTAGGTAATCTAAAAGAGTTAATCAAATCATGTCCTTTCTTTTTAGATTTTATATAAGTGTTTTTATTCAAAGTTCTCCATGCACAAAAAGCTTTGGCTTGTGTCCATTTAACACCAACAACTGGATAATCTCCGTATGCTTTGTGCCAAAAATAATCATTATGCATTGGTTCATTATACGAATACGCAAAATCTTTTATCCAAACTGTCGTATCAGGATACACATTAACTTCTTCAGTTTTAATAAAATCTTTTCTTTTCCCTACCTTAGCTTTTGCAGCAGCTTGAATATCCATCCAAGAGTAACGAAATTTCAATTTATTTACATCAATTGTACGTAATCCATTATAAGAAGCTTCTAATGGTAAATACATCGAATCCATAACTTCAGTATAATATTCATCTGGATACAACTTAGTATCTTTGATTAATTTTACTTTTTTATTCAATTTTCTTCCAGCATAAGGATCATCCGCAGTACCTATACTATAATAATTGTCATACATATATTTATCATATGCAGTCATCTTTTCAGGATCAGAATCATTAAAAGCAAAATCACCAATACTTCCGGCATTTTTACCTTTACCTTTAGCATCTCCTGTACCAGCAACAGTCTGACCACTTTCGTCAGCAAGAATTGCCAAACGAACTCTCATAGTAGAATCTTTTACCCATTCTACAAATTGACGGTATTCACTATTGGTAATTTCAGTTTCATCCATATAAAACGAACGAACAGTAACCGTTTTTGTAGGAGCATCTTCAACATCAGCTAAATCATCATCTGATTTACCCATAATAAAAGCACCGCCTGGAATTAAAGCCATTCCATAAGGTTTTTCAGGATGCCATTTCCCTCCATTAATACCAACTAATTCTCCTTTGTCGCTTGATTTACCACAGCCAATTAACAGGGTCAAAATTGCCGTAAATGCAATGAACTTCTTCATATAAATTTGGGTTATGTATTCATTATTTTTAAGTATGTAAACCTATTTATTATTTTTTAAAAAAACAATTTTTTTGTACCAAACAACGTGTTTTTTATAAAAAAACAATAAATAAGTAAAAAATTATTCTAAATGATATTTTTTCTTTGTGCTTTCCACCATCTTTCAGGTAATTCTTGATTGCATGCCAGTAAATATTCATCATAGGAACATGGTAATAACGTATTTCTTTTTAATTTATTATTAACATTTGAAATAAATGGAATTTCTATCCACCAACGATCCGTTTTATCACTTTTATAAAAAACAAGTTCCTCTTTCTCTAATGGAACGATATATTTCAAATAATTTTCCTTGCTCCCAAACGGATATTCATTAGAACGGTAATGGAAACCTTCAATAAAATACCAAATTATCTGCGCGATAATGACTGATTCTTGCTTAGAACTATTGTGATTAAATATTCCAAAAGAAGATACTTTATCACTTATTCCTGCATATCGCGACAAAGAACAAATTTCTTTTCCATTAAAACCATTTGGTGAAAACGAAATAAAATTTCCTGAATCTGATGACTTAACTGAATTCAAATCAATACTCACTAAATCCGCATCTCTAAAAACTGGTTCAGCAAGAGCAATATTATTAGATATTTCTCCCAACCTATAACCATCAAAAAATAATTTTTCTATCAAATCAATTTCTTCCTGTGAATTGAAATAGGTTTGATACCCAATATTACAGTAGTTAAAAAGATTGTTAGGTTCGTCTACAATTATTTTTGTCAAATAAGAAGAAGCCGAAACTTCCTCATCATCCTTTCCAAAATCAAATTTATTATCAATGGAAACTAAATTAACCATTTGTTCTAAATCGTCATAGGCTCTATAAAGTGCATACGTCAAATCTTGAGAACCTCCAATAACAACAGGAATAATCCTTTTCTTAATTAAACTTGCAACAACTTTTTTTAAAGCAAAAAAAGTATCCTCAATCGAATTCCCTGCAAGAATATCACCCAAATCCGCAATTGAAGCATCCCAGTTTCCAGGAAATAATCCATACAATTCTTTTCTAAGCGGTATTAAGTCAACATCAGAAACAGCTTTTTCATCTCCTCGATTTTCTAAAACGCCTATTACAGCAATTTTAATCTTGTTTAAATCTGGAAATTGTTGTTCTGTATGCAACACCATTTTACTTCCCAATTGCTGAGAAGTCAATCCATTTATATAAATAAGGATTTCATCATCTACGGGTTTCAGAAAATCAAATTCCATTTTATTTCTTTTTTGCTACTGATTTCTTCGCCGCAGGTTTTTTAGCGGCAGTAGTTTTCTTGGCAGCTACTTTTTTAGCTGGAGTTTTCTTGGCAATCATTTCTTGAACTTCGGCCAATGTTAATTTTGTGGCATCAACATCTTTACTTAATTCAATTTTGATTTTTCCTTTAGTTATAACTGAACGTCCCCAACGGGCTTTTTCAACTAAAATTCCTTCCTCTTCCCAGTTATGTAAAACCTTATCAATATTTTTTTGCAATTTATCCTCAATCAATTCTTCAATGTCTGATTGTGACAAATTATCAAAATTGTATTTCTTGCTTACATTTATAAACAAACCATTCCATTTGATAAACGGACCAAAACGACCCACACCTTTCTGAACACCTTCTCCTTTATAAACTGCAATTGGCGCATCGGCTAATGCTTTTTCGTCAATTAGTTCTTTAGCTCTTTCAAAATCTACATCCAAAGGATTTTCTCCTTTTGGCAAAGACACAAAAGCTGCACCATGGCGAATATAAGGACCAAAGCGACCATTACTTACCTCTACTTCCTCGTCATTATACTGTCCAAGATTTTTTGGCAACAAAAATAAATTTAAAGTTTCCTCTAAAGTAATATTTCCAATATTTTGATCTGCCATTAAACTGGCAAATTTTTTATCTTCATCATCTGCAGCCCCAATTTGAGCCATGGGTCCAAATTTCCCTAGACGTACCGAAACTGGCTTACCCGTTTTTGGATCTGTCCCTAGAATTCTTTCACCACTTTCTCTATCGGCATTGGCTTCAACATCTTTTACTGTTGGATGAAATGTGTTATAGAATTCCTGCATCATTTTTGTCCAAATGATATTTCCTTCTGCGATTTCATCAAAATCATGTTCTACTTTTGCAGTAAAATTATAATCTAAAATGTTTCCAAAATTCTTAACCAAAAAATCCGTAACAATCGTTCCAATATCAGTAGGAACTAATTTTCCTTTATCAGAACCTGTATTTTCTTTCAACAACTTCTCTCCTACTTTCCCGGATTGTAAAGTCAATTGCGTATAATTTCTTTCTTGACCGTCTAGATTTCCTTTTTCAACATAATTTCTATTGATAATAGTAGAAATTGTTGGCGCATAGGTAGAAGGACGACCAATTCCCAATTCCTCTAATTTTTTCACCAAAGAAGCTTCTGTATATCTTGCAGCTGCACGAGAATATCTTTCGGTAGCCGTGATGTAATTGTTTCCTAATTTCTCGTTGACTTTCATCGCAGGCAACATCCCTTCTTGCTCTTCTTCATCGTCATCATGACCTTCAAGATACACCTTAAGAAAACCTTCAAAAAGTAAAACTTCTCCAGAAGCAGTAAAAATTTCACCGTGATTATTTGCTTCAATTTTTACGTTAGTACGTTCTAATTGCGCATCACTCATTTGCGAAGCCAACGTTCTTTTCCAAATCAAATCATACAAACGCGCTTGATCTCTATCAATATTTACGGTATGGCGTGACATATCCGTAGGACGAATTGCTTCGTGTGCTTCCTGCGCACCTTTACTTTTATTGACAAACGTTCGAGGTTTAGAAAATTCTTTTCCGTAGGATTTTATAATTTCAGCTTCAGCAGCTTCCATCGCATCTTTGGATAAATTGACGCTATCCGTTCTCATATAAGTAATAAGCCCGGCTTCGTACAAACGTTGTGCGAGTTGCATGGTAATTCCAACAGGTAAATACAATTTACGAGCGGCTTCTTGCTGTAAAGTTGAAGTTGTAAATGGGCCAGTTGGTGATTTTTTAGTAGGCTTCGTTTCTAAATCAGCTA
>JBJOQF010000287.1:0-2633 GCA_046050185.1 Bacteroidota bacterium | reverse complement strand
CTTTTTGAAGGCTGCCGGATTGGATATTTGCTTATAAATTGAAACTCTCAAAAACGATTTATTTTAGAATTCAAAATTACAATAAAAAAATCCCATCCAAGAAACAGTAACCAAAAATTAAAATCAATTTTGTTACGCACTATAAAGTGCTGCTGTATCTTAATAATTGTTTTTATCTTTAATATTTGGGCAATTATGTTAATTGGAACTATTGGTTTTATTGTTTATAAGAAATATTTGCATAAATAAAATTAAAACTGTTAAAAATCAATCGTTTTCGTTTCAAAAAATTAATTATCTTTATATCATTAAATAAAGACAAAACTGTATTGGATACAAAATAGTTTTAAATATGTTCTTAAAAACATAGAATGGATTTATATTTAATCCAAAATTCACAAATTGCAATACAGCAGTATATTTATAAATGTTTACTTAAAATATTTTTTTCGATACTTTTAAAAATGCTGAGGTTTTACTAGCGATAAATATAAAAAAAAGTGAGTGGTCAATGAAGAAGATTGATTTTATATGGAAGCCCAATATTATAGTTAGATTTTTAAGGTTTAGTTCATCATCAATAGAAAGCTTTCTATAAAGATGAAATGCTATTGCTAAACAGTAATTTTAATTTGTTAACCAATAAAAACCATATATTATGAAAATTGCTATCATTATTGTCAGAACTTTAATTGGCCTTTTATTTCTTTTTACTTCTATCAGTTATTTTTTCAATCTAATGCCAGAACCTGTTGCCACTGGAAATTTTAAAGCTTTTCAGATTGGCATAGTAGCCTCAAGTTATTTAATTCCATTAGCCAAAACTGTTGAGTTACTTAGCGGATTATCATTTGTTATTGGACGATATGTAACTTTAGCTAATATTGCAATCCTTCCGGTTACAATAAATATTTTACTCATCAATTTTTTCTTAACGCCAGAAAATTTACCAATTGCATTATTTGTATTTTTAGGAAACTTGTTTCTAATTTTTACCCATTGGGAAAACTACAAAGGAGTATTTGTGGCTAAATAATTTAAAGTATATAAATGAAGAAACCCGCTAATAGCGGGTTTCTTTTATAAAAATATATGCTTGTAATTACACATGTAACGCTCTATTATCAGTAGCGGCTAAGGCAGCTTCTTTTATTGCTTCTGCAAATGTTGGGTGAGCATGAGACATTCTTGAAATATCTTCAGCAGATGCTTTGAATTCCATTGCAGTAACTGCTTCAGCAATTAAATCCGCACAACGGGCACCAATCATGTGAACTCCTAAAACTTCATCCGTTTTTGCGTCAGCAAGAATTTTTACAAATCCATCTAAATCTCCACCAGCTCTTGCACGACCTAAAGCTTTGAATGGGAAACTTCCTGATTTAAAATCAACACCAGCGGCTTTCAATTGTTCCTCCGTTTGTCCTACAGCAGCCACTTCTGGCCAAGTGTAAACAACACCAGGAATCAAGTTATAATCAATATGTGGTTTTTGACCTGCTAAAATTTCAGCAACCATTGCACCTTCTTCTTCTGCTTTGTGTGCCAGCATTGCTCCACGAACAACATCGCCAATTGCATAGATATTAGGAACTGAAGTTTGTAAATGATCGTTTACCTCTACCATTCCTCTGTCTGAGATTTTTACTCCTGCTTTATCAGCATTCAATCCATCAGTGTAAGGACGACGTCCCACAGAAACTAAAGAATAATCTCCTTCAAGAGTTATCGTTTCTCCTTTTGCATTTTCAGCTTGAACAACAACACCTTCGCCATTTCTTTCTACTGATTTCACTTTATGAGAAACGTAAAATTTCATGCCTTGTTTTTTTAATACTTTAGTCAATTCTTTAGATAATGAAGCATCCATTCCAGGAATGATTCTGTCTAAATATTCTACAACAGAAACTTGCGCTCCTAATCGTAAATACACTTGACCTAATTCAATCCCAATTACTCCACCACCAATAATCACCAAATGTTTTGGTACTTCTTTAAGTTTCAAAGCTTCGGTAGAAGTGATAATTCTTTCTTTATCAATTTTGATAAATGGCAAAGAAGATGGTTTTGAACCTGTAGCGATAATGATAGTTGCAGCTTCGATAGTTTCAGAAGTTCCATCCGCTTTTGCAACTGCAACATGTGTAGCATCAACAAATGAACCCAATCCTTCAAGAACTGTAATTTTATTTTTATCCATTAGAAATTTCACACCACCTGAAGTTTGATCTACAACGGCTTGTTTTCGCGCAATCATTTTTTCAAGGTTCACTTTTACTTCTCCGGAAACTTCAATTCCGTGATCTGCAAAATGAGCTATTTCGCTGTAATGATGAGAAGAAGCAAGCAATGCTTTTGAAGGAATACAACCTACATTTAAGCAAGTTCCACCAAGAGTGGAATATTTTTCGATAATTGCTGTTTTGAAACCTAATTGTGCACAACGAATTGCTGATACATATCCGCCTGGTCCTGAACCTATAATGACTACATCAAATGAACTCATAGTATATTTTTTTATTGTGTTTTTATAAAATGTCGCACAAAATTAAGGAATTAAGTTTTGTTTAAAGTTTAATTTATAAGGTTTTTTGTTATGAATTTTCAGCAATTACTATTTACATACCGTTGAA
>JBJOQF010000286.1:0-20622 GCA_046050185.1 Bacteroidota bacterium | reverse complement strand
CTGATAGCCACGAAGATCAGATTTTAAATTCTTTAGACAAAATAAATTACTTATTGTCCCGCTATTTTATCGGATTATTACTCCAATTATTTATAGTTTTTATTTTATACCTAATTGTATTACTCATTTTTGGTGCTCCAAATGCAATTATCATTGCTTTTTTATGTGCAGTTTTGAATATTATTCCTTACATCGGTCCCTTAATAGCATCTATATTAGCTTCAATTTTAACGATGATTAGTAATTTAGGAAGTGATTTTCAATCAGAAATTTTACCTACTACAATTTATGTTTTAATTGGTTTTTGGATTGTTCAAGTTATTGATAATAATTTATCACAACCCATTATTTTTTCTAAAAGCGTAAGCTCACATCCATTAGAAATATTTCTTGTGATATTAATTGCAGGTTTCCTTTTTGGAATATTAGGAATGATAATAGCAGTTCCTTTATATACAATAATAAAAGTAATTGGTAAAGAATTCTTCCCAGAGAATAAAATTATTCAACTATTAACTAAAGACATTTAATTTTGGATTTAATGATTCTGAATCTTGAAATTCAGGAATTTATAGAGAAAAATATTGGTATTGCCATTTCAAAATTAGCACTCCAAAAAAATCCATTCCAAAATATGGATTGGATTTCTATTTTGAACCAAATTGATGCTAAAACAAAAGCAAAGGACAAATTGCCTAGTTGGTTTAGCACAAAAAATATTATTTATCCAAGTAAAATCTCAATAGAACAAACTTCATCGGAAAAAACAGCTTCTTATAAAGCCTCTATTATTTCAGGTGAAAATTTAATTGATTTGACGGGAGGTTTTGGAGTTGATGATTATTATTTTGCAAAAAAAATAAAAAATGTTGTTCATTGCGAAATCAATCCAGAATTATCAAATCTTGTTCAACACAATTTTGAGCAATTAAAAACTCCTAATATCACTTGCTATGCGGGAGATAGTTTAGTTACTTTAACAACCTTAAATACTAAATGGGATTGGATTTATATTGATCCTTCCAGAAGAAATGATGCCAAAGGAAAAGTATTTATGCTCAAAGATTGTTTACCCAATGTTCCTGAAAATCTGAACTTTTATTTCAATCATTCAAATGCAATTTTGATAAAAACTGCTCCTCTACTTGATATTTCAGCGGGATTATTAGAATTACAAAATGTCAAAACGATCCATATTGTAGCTCTCGAAAATGAAGTAAAAGAACTATTATGGGAATTACACAAAGGCTATTCTGGAATTACAAACATAAAAACAATTAATCTTTTAAAAGACAAAAACGAAATATTTGACTTTATTTTAGATGACAAAACTAATTCTCCTATCTTCGGTCTACCTCAAAACTATTTGTACGAACCCAATAGTGCCATAATGAAATCAGGCGGGTTTGATGAAGTGAGTTCATTTTACGACCTAAACAAACTACATAAACATTCTCATTTATACACCTCTCCTACATTAATTTCCTTTCCTGGAAGAGTTTTTGAAATTCAAAATACAGTTCCTTACAGCAAAACGGAAATGAAAATTTATTTAGAAAATACCAAAGCCAATATTACAACTCGAAATTTTCCTGACAGTGTAGAAAGCATTCGAAAAAAATGGAAAATAAAAGATGGTGGAAATGTATTTTGTTTTTTCACTACTGATGCAAATAATCATAAAATAGTTTTAATTTGCACCAAAATAAAATAAAAATGAAATCTATACTAACTAGTCTAATATTCTTATTTAGCTTTAACATATTTGCTCAAAAAACATGTGATTATAGCGTAAACGTAACCGATTCTATAGGTACATACAAAGCAACGAAAGAATACATGATTTCTGAGAAAAATTTTGCAGGAAATTCCAGTTATATTTTCTATTCCTTGGTATTAACAGATGGTTTTCCAACATTGAATGTACAGTTGCTTCAAAAAAGCAAGGAATTCATTAAAGCGAATTGTTTTGATAAAAATTCAAAATTATTTTTACAATTAAATAATGGAAAAATAATAACATTACTTCATATCGATCAAGAGAATTGTGGAACTATGCTTCGTGATGATAAAGGCTTTGACAATAGAATCATTGCAGGTCAATTTATGTTTATGAAAGATAGTTTTGCAGAATTAAAAAGCTCTCCCGTTTCGATGATGAGAATCAAATATCTTACAGATACTGAAGATTATGTTCTTAAAAAAGAATTTAAATCAGAGTTAAACGATGAAATTTACCAACCGGAAACCTATTTCATTAATACCATACATTGTATTGAATAAATTAGTTGCAATCCCATTTAGCATTAGAAACATTATCTTTCAACGCGGATTTTAAATTATAATGCCACCATTCTGAATCAAAAGAATTAAAACCTTTTTTAATCATTATTTTTTTTAGCAATCCCCTATTTTGTTTAATTTCTTTTGATACGTTTAAATAATTGTGACTAGCTTCTATTCCAAAATAATCAAAAGAAGTTCCCATATCCAATTCTTTCCCGTTATTGTCGACTAGACTAATATCTACAGCTCCTCCTCTATTATGGATAGAACCTTTAGTAGGATTAGCCACATATTCTGGGTTAGGAACAATTTCCCACATTTTTTTTTGAATATCTAATGGGCGATAACAATCAAAAATTTTAATTTTGTAACCTCTTTTTATGAATTTTTTATTGGCTTCAACAAGTGCATTAACAGTTTTTAACCGTAAAAAGCATTCTGCACAATCATACACTTTTGCTTTTAGGAAATTATCAGGAGTTGCATACTTCATATCATAGACAAAATCCTGACTATATTCTTTTAAATTCACAAATGTAGTATCCGTGATCATTGGACTATTTTTATCATCAACAGTAGAAATAATACTGGTTGATTTACAAGATACAATTAAAAAAAAAGAACAAAGGAGCATAAAAGATTTAAAGTAAAAAGTCATAATACTATTTTTCATAAAAATATGATAATTTAAGGATTTACAATAGATATAAAACAAAAAAACCGATACTAATTAAAGTATCGGTTTTTTGTGAAGGCAGAAGGATTCGAACCTTCGACCGCCTGCTTAGAAGGCAGGTGCTCTATCCAGCTGAGCTATGCCTCCATTGCTCGTGAAAAAAAATATAGTCGGGGTGGCAGGATTCGAACCTGCGGCCTCCTGCTCCCAAAGCAGGCGCGATAACCGAGCTACGCTACACCCCGAAGTACAAAAATATTAAGCGGAGGGACAGGGACTCGAACCCTGGCACCGATTACTCGATGACAGTTTAGCAAACTGCTCCATTACCACTCTGGCACCCCTCCAAGCTCAAAGAAACGTGTCCTGTTTTGCGGTTGCAAATTTAAGACATCTTTAGACTTCTCACAACTATTTGAGGTCTTTTTTTTAATATTTTTTATCATTTTTACAAAAACACTTCACAATCAAACATATAGAATTGAAATAAATTTAAAAAGATAATGCCATAATCTAAATTTGAAATTGTTCAAAAAAGATTAAATTTGCTTCACAAACCAACATTGTTATATGTCATGAATAAAAGAGTTGTTATCGTTTCTGCAGTTAGGACACCTATAGGAAGTTTCATGGGAGGATTATCTACAATTACTGCTCCACGATTAGGCGCAGTCGCCATTAAAGGTGCTTTGGAAAAAATAAATTTAGATCCAAATTTAGTTGACGAAGTATTTATGGGCAATGTAGTTCAAGCTGGCGTAGGTCAGGCTCCTGCTCGTCAAGCAGCTCTATTTGCGGGTTTACCAAATACCGTTGCCTGTACCACAATAAATAAAGTTTGTGCTTCCGGAATGAAAGCTGTTATGTTAGGCGCACAATCAATCCAATGTGGTGATGCCGAAATTGTAATTGCTGGTGGTATGGAGAACATGAGTTTAATTCCACATTATATGCATTTGAGAAACGGAACTAAATTTGGTCCTTCAACCATGATTGACGGAATGCAAAAAGACGGACTGACTGACGCATACGATGGCAGCGCTATGGGAGTTTGTGCTGATTTATGCGCCTCAGAATATAAATTTACCCGTGAAGACCAAGATAACTTCGCAATTCAATCGTATGAGCGTAGTACAAAAGCATGGGATTCTGGAAAATTTGACAATGAAATTATTCCGGTTCCGGTTCCTCAAAGAAAAGGAGATCCTATTATAATTTCGAAAGATGAAGAATACACTAATGTAAAATTAGATAAAATACCGTCATTAAACCCCGTTTTTACCAAAGACGGAACTGTAACCGCAGCCAATGCTTCTACTATAAATGATGGTGCGGCAGCAGTAATATTAATGAGTGAAGAAAAAGCGATTACTTTAGGTCTAAAACCGCTAGCATACATTAATGGTTATGCCGATGCTGCACAAGAACCTAAATGGTTCACAACTAGTCCGTCTAAAGCAATTCCTAAAGCTTTAGAAAAAGCAGGAATAGGAATTGATGATGTTGATTATTTCGAATTCAATGAAGCTTTTGCCGTTGTAGGTTTAGCTAATTCAAAAATTCTTGGATTAGATGACAGCAAAGTAAATATAAACGGTGGTGCTGTATCTCTAGGACATCCTTTAGGTTGTTCAGGAGTAAGAATCATTGTTACGTTAATAAATGTTTTAGAACAAAATAATGGTAAATTTGGAGCTGCTGCAATTTGTAATGGCGGTGGAGGTGCTTCAGCAATTGTTATTGAAAGAGCTTAAATAATTATAAATTATGAGTTATAAGTTTTAAAACTTACAACTCATAATTCTTAACTCATAAACCAACCTAAATGTTCGGAATTTGTAATCTAGCCATAATCCCACTTCGCTTTGAGCCAAATGACAGAAGCGAAATTGTTTCTCAAGTTTTATTTGGCGAACATTTTGAAATTCTGGAACAATTGAAACAATGGTCCCGAATCAAAATGCAATATGATGATTATGAAGGGTGGGTAGATTCTAAACAATACCAACTGATTTCTGAATCTAGTTTTAATCAATTATCCAAAGACGCAATCATTCTAAATGCTGATTTAATAGAGTATATTACTACTCCAAATAATTTATTAATCCCAATTCCGCTAGGATCTTCGGTATCATTTTTAAATTACAATGATATTAACACTTCAAATTATGATTTTGAAGGAACTAAAATAAGCGGTACAAAGCCCAAAGAAGGTTTGATTAACACTGCTTTTTTGTACCTAAATGCACCTTATCTTTGGGGAGGAAAAACACCTTTTGGTATTGATTGTTCCGGTTTTACTCAAATGGTTTATAAGCTCAACGGATATAAATTGTTACGTGATGCCTCACAACAAGCAAGACAAGGAGAGGCTTTGAGTTTTATTGAAGAAAGTGAACCAGGTGATTTAGCTTTCTTTGACAATGACGAAGGAAATATTATTCATGTGGGCATCATCATGGAAGACAATTACATTATTCATGCTAGTGGAAAAATAAGAATTGACAGATTAGATCATCTGGGTATTTATAATCCCGAAACAAATAAACACACCCATAAACTTCGGGTAATCAAAAAAATAATATAAAAAAAACCTATCTCGAATACTACAATTCAGATAGGTTTTTTTTAATCTCTTAAAAAGAGTATTACATCTTAGCTTTCAATGCTTTTTTCTTTTCAGTCATTTCTAATGCTCCATAAACATTCAACAAAGTAGTTTTAACGTCTTTATTTGATGAATCTAATTCACTTGCTTTTTCTAAAAATGGTAAGGCATCCATAAATACCGCTTCTCTTTGTTTTTTAAGAACTAAATAACGCTTATTATCTTTTTCTGAGTTTCCTAATTTATTCATCTCTTCAAAAAGTTTTTTGTCAGCATCCAGTTTCAAAATTGCTAAATTAAGATAGGCATTTACATAATCTGGTTTTATTTCAATGGCTCTTTTGTAATATTTCTCAGCTTCAACTGTATTATTTGCATTAGCACTTATTACACCTAAATTAAAAATTAAATCGGCATCATTAGGATTTTTTTCTAATACTTCAGAGATTAGTTTTTTATAAGTAACAAAATCTTTAGTCTCTAAATACAAATTAGCTTCTGTCAAAGTCAATGAGGTGTCATCAGGATTTGCAACTCTAGCTTCAGCAATAGCTTTTTTAGCTTCTTCAGTTTTTCCATTTTGAACTAAAATCAAAGCCATGTTTTTATATATCTCCCCTCTTTTTGAAGGAATAGCTTCGGTTCTTGGTTTTTCATGAGTACCTAATTTCACCATTCTATCTCTTTCTTGAGCTGAAGCATAAACATCTTCTTCTCCTGATAATTTATTCACTGCAAAATAACTTGTTCCTTTTCCAGAATAATTTAAGTTCTTCAACTCATCATATAACTTTAGCGCTGTATCATATTCTTTCGCATTTACATAAGTAGAAGCTGCATAATATAAATTAATAGTGTCATTTTTATCTAACAAATAAGCATCATATAGTTTTTTAGCACTATCTGAATGCTTATCAATTTTAGAATCTGCAATCGCATTATTGATTAATTTAAATTTTATTTGTGTAATTGAAGTAGCAGCTTGGGTAGAGTATTTAACTTTTCCTGAAGCTTTTTCAACGGCAATTAAATCTTGATACGCTTTTGCAGCAAGTGAAAGATTTGTATTGGTGTCAACATTCTTATTTGCTAAGTCTAACAAAGCATTTCCTTTTATAAAGAAAAATTGTGCTTTCTCAACATCAGTAGCATTGGTAATTAAAGATTCAGCACCTTGTAAAATTGTTGCAGCTTCTTGAGAATTTCCGCCTTTTAATGCTTTTTCGGCAGCTTTAATTTGATCTTTTTGAGCAAAAGTAGCTACTGATATCAATAATGCTGATGCAAGTATTACATATTTACTTTTCATAATATTCTTGGTTTTTGTTTAATAATTATTCTTGTTTATATTCTTGTTTTTATGCTTCATCATCAGAATCTTCGTCTTCTGAATCATCATCTGAATCTTCTTCTTCTTCAGACTCATCCTCGTCATCTTCTTCCTCTGTTCCTTCGTCTTCAAGTACTTCTAAAACTGGCTTAACTCTTTCGATAGCTTCGGTTTCAATTAAATTACCTTCTTCATCAACAACCACTTCTGCTACATCATCCTTCATTACTTTTGTAACTGCTGCAATCGAATCATTTCCTTTAATGTTAATTAACTTCACTCCTTGCGTAGCTCGTCCCATAACTCTTAAATCTTCAACAGCCATTCTGATGGTCAATCCAGATTTGTTGATAATCATTAAATCATCAGCATCTGTAACTGCATTTATCGAAATCAGTTTACCTGTTTTCTCAGTTATATTTAAAGTTTTAACTCCTTTACCACCACGGTTTGTAATTCTGTATTCGTCAAGACTTGAACGTTTTCCGTATCCGTTTTCGGCAACAACTAATATTTCGCTGCTCATATCATTTACAGTAACCATGCCAATAACTTCATCAGTATCATCTTTAAGGGTAATTCCACGAACTCCAGAAGCTGTTCTTCCCATTGGACGGGTTTTAGTTTCTTCAAAACGAACTAATTTACCAGATTTCACAGCCAATATAATTTGACTTTCACCATTAGTTAATTTTGCTTCCAATAATTCATCGCCTTCCTTAATAGTAATTGCTGCAACTCCATTAACTCTAGGCTTAGAATATTTCTCTAGAGATGTTTTCTTAACCTGACCTTTTTTAGTAACCATGATCAGGTTATGGCTATTGATATACTCTTTATCTTTTAAATCTTGAGTACAGATAAATGCTTTTACTTTATCGTCACTTTCAATATTTACCAAATTTTGGATTGCTCTACCTTTAGCGGTTTTACTACCTTCCGGTATTTCATAAACACGCATCCAGAAACATTTTCCTTTTTGGGTAAAGAACATCATGTATTGATGATTCGTTGCCACAAACATGTGTTCTAAGAAATCTTGATCTCTTGTTCCAGCACTTTTTTGCCCAACTCCTCCACGATTCTGAGTTTTGTATTCCGTAAGATTAGTACGTTTAATGTAACCTGCATGAGAAATTGTAATTACCACATTTTCATCGGCAATTAAATCCTCTATACTTACATCACCACCAGAATATTCAATTACAGAACGACGAGCGTCACCATATTTCTCACGGATTTCTTCTAATTCTTCTTTTATCAAAGCGGTTCTTAAATTTACATCGGCTAATAAAGCTCTTAAATGATCTATTAACTTCATAATCTCATCGTATTCCGCTCTTAACTTGTCTTGTTCAAGACCTGTTAATTGACGCAAACGCATTTCAACAATTGCACGAGATTGAATATCGGACAATTTGAACCTTTCGATTAATTTTCCTCTT
Source organism: Bacteroidota bacterium (assembly GCA_046050185.1). Lineage (GTDB taxonomy): Bacteria > Bacteroidota > Bacteroidia > Flavobacteriales > Flavobacteriaceae > Flavobacterium. The sequence continues at coordinate 12,277 of JBJOQF010000286.1, read as the reverse complement.
GCTTCTTCTGTATTTTTGGAAGCTTTAATTAACGCAATTACTTCATCAATATTATCCGAAGCAATAATTAATCCTTCTAAGATGTGAGCTCTTTCTTCTGCTTTACGCAAATCAAACTGCGTTCTGCGAATTACTACATCATGACGGTGCTCTACAAAATAGTGAATCATATCTTTCAGATTCAACATTTGCGGACGCCCTTTTACTAAGGCAATATTATTTACACTAAACGATGATTGTAATTGTGTAAACTTGTAAAGTGTATTTAAAACTACATTTGGAGTTGCATCACGTTTCAAGATATAAACGATACGCATACCATTTCTATCAGATTCATCACGAATATTTGCAATACCATCTATTTTTTTATCATTTACCAAATCCGCAGTACGCTTAATCATATCTGCTTTATTGACCTGATAAGGAATTTCAGTAACAATGATACATTCTCTTCCGTCAACTTCTTCAAAACCAACTTTTGCACGCATTACAATACGTCCTCTACCCGTTTTAAATGCTTCACGAACTCCTTCATAACCATATATAATACCTCCAGTTGGAAAATCCGGAGCTTTAATATGGTTCATCAATTCATCAATCTCAATCTCATTATTATCAATATAAGCTAATGTCCCGTTTATTACTTCAGTAAGATTATGAGGTGGCATGTTAGTCGCCATACCTACTGCAATCCCAGTAGCACCGTTAATTAATAAGGTAGGAACTCGAGTTGGCATTACTTTAGGTTCATACAAAGTATCATCAAAATTCAATTGAAAATCAACGGTTTCTTTTTCGATATCAGCCATTATTTCTTCTGAAATCTTACGCATTCTAGCTTCTGTATAACGCATCGCTGCAGGACTATCTCCATCTACAGAACCAAAGTTACCTTGACCATCTACTAATAAATAACGTAAACTCCATTCTTGAGCCATACGAACCATGGCATCATAAACTGATGTATCCCCATGTGGGTGGTACTTACCTAATACTTCTCCGACAATTCTGGCGGATTTTTTATGGGCTTTATTTGAAAAAACTCCTAAATCATACATTCCGTAAAGAACTCTTCGATGTACAGGTTTCAAACCATCTCTAACATCTGGAAGTGCTCTTGATACAATTACTGACATCGAATAATCAATGTAAGCTGATTTCATTTCATCTTCTATGTTAATAGGAATTAACTTTTCTCCTTCAGACATAAGTTGTTATATTAAAAAATTATATTAGTTTCAAAACGTGCCAATATACGGCTTTTTGAAATTTTTGAACCTATTTTGACCTACTTATTTCAATGATTTATTAACAAAATTCACTTTGGTTTTGGTTAATAAAATAAGCAGCTTTTTGCCTATAGTTCCATATTTTTTTGTCTATTAGCTGACAGTAGTTGTTAAGGGAATGATTTTTGTTTTTCAATTACTAATTCACTAAATTTACGATATCAAATATATATTATGGATGATAATTTTTCACCAAGAGTAAAAGATGTTATTACCTATAGCAAAGAAGAAGCATTGCGATTAGGTCATGACTTTATAGGAACTGAACACTTGATGCTGGGTATTTTAAGAGATGGGAATGGAAAAGCAATACAAATATTGAATAACCTATCTGTCGATTTAGATCATTTACGCCGAAAAGTAGAAATCCTAAGCCCCGCAAGTCCTAGTGTAGACATTAATGTTGAAAAGAAAAATTTACACTTGACACGCCAGGCAGAACGAGCGTTGAAAACCACTTTTCTTGAAGCAAAAGTATTTCATAGTTCATCTATTAGCACAGCACATTTATTGCTATGCATTCTAAGAAATGAAAACGACCCAACAACCAAGCTATTGAATAAACTTAAAATTGATTATGATGTAGCTAAAGAACAATATTTAAATATGACTCCAAGCGAAGAAGAATTTTTAGAAAACTTGCCAAGAAGTGAATCGTATAATGACGATTCAGGACAAGATGACAGTCTTAAAGAAGGTACTTTTAATAATCCTGCCAATAAATCAAACAAAAAATCTAAAACACCTGTTTTGGATAATTTTGGTAGAGATTTAACTGAAATGGCCGAAGAAGGAAAGTTAGATCCTGTTGTAGGACGTGAAAAAGAAATTGAACGTGTTTCTCAAATTTTGAGCCGTCGTAAAAAAAATAATCCTCTACTTATAGGAGAACCTGGAGTAGGTAAATCAGCTATTGCCGAAGGTTTAGCTTTGCGAATTATTCAAAAGAAAGTATCCCGAATCTTATTCAACAAACGCGTTGTAACATTAGATTTAGCAAGCCTTGTCGCTGGAACAAAATACCGTGGACAGTTTGAAGAGCGTATGAAAGCAGTAATGAACGAATTAGAAAAGAATGACGACATTATTCTTTTCATTGATGAAATCCATACAATTGTTGGCGCTGGTGGAGCAACAGGTTCACTAGATGCATCTAACATGTTCAAACCTGCATTAGCAAGAGGTGAAATTCAATGTATTGGGGCAACAACATTAGACGAATACCGTCAATACATTGAGAAAGACGGCGCATTAGAAAGACGTTTTCAAAAGATAATTGTAGAACCGACATCAGTTCCGGAAACAATTACCATTTTGAACAACATCAAAAACAAATACGAAGACCATCACAATGTTACTTATACACCAGAAGCAATTGAAGCATGCGTAAAATTAACGGACAGATATATGTCAGAACGCTTCTTGCCGGACAAGGCTATTGACGCATTAGACGAAGCTGGTTCTAGAGTTCATATTACTAATATTGAAGTTCCTAAACAAATTTTAGACTTGGAACGTCAATTAGAAGATGTTCGAGAATTGAAAAATGTTGTTGTAAAAAAACAAAAATACGAAGAGGCCGCTAAGCTTCGTGACGACGAAAAACGAATTGAAAAAGATTTAGCAATTGCTCAGGAACAATGGGAAGAAGATGCTAAAAACAATCGAATAGAAGTTACAGAGGATAATGTTGCCGACGTAGTATCTATGATGACTGGAATCCCAGTAAATCGTATTGCTCAAACTGAAAGTAATAAACTAGCTAAATTACCTGAACTTATTGAAGGAAAGGTCATTGGACAAAAAGAAGCAGTAATGAAAATTGCTCGTTCTATTCAAAGAAATCGTGCTGGATTAAAAGATCCAAACCGACCAATTGGCTCTTTTATCTTCTTAGGGCAAACCGGTGTTGGTAAAACACAATTAGCAAAAGTATTAGCAAAAGAATTATTCGATTCTGAAGATGCTTTGATTCGTATTGACATGAGTGAATACATGGAGAAATTTGCAATATCTCGTTTAGTGGGAGCACCTCCGGGATATGTAGGTTATGAAGAAGGTGGTCAGTTAACAGAAAAAGTAAGAAGAAAACCATATTGTGTTGTATTATTGGATGAGATAGAAAAAGCGCATCCTGATGTTTTCAATATGTTGTTACAAGTTCTTGATGACGGTTATTTAACGGATAGTTTAGGACGAAAAATTGACTTCAAAAACACAATAATTATTATGACTTCAAATGTTGGAGCCAGACAATTAAAAGATTTTGGTCAAGGTGTTGGTTTTGGTACTGCTGCAAAAGTTGCTCAAGCCGATGATAATTCCAAAAGTATCATTGAAAATGCATTGAAAAAAACTTTTGCACCTGAATTTCTTAATAGAATTGATGATGTAATTGTGTTCAACGCTTTAGAAAAACATGATATTGATTTGATTATTGAAATCGAATTGAAAAAATTATATGCTCGTGTTGCAGAATTAGGCTATCAATTAAACCTTTCAGATAAAGCCAAAGCTTTTATCGCTGAAAAAGGATTTGATAGACAATTTGGCGCAAGACCTTTAAAAAGAGCAATTCAGAAATACGTAGAAGATGCCCTTGCTGAAGAAATTATTACTTCAAAAATTGCTTCCGGAGACGAAATTTTCATGGATATTGAAGACGGAGCCCAAGAACTAACTGTACAAGTTCATAAAGCAGGTGAACCAACAAATCCATAAATTCTTCTGGAATTACACAAAACAAACCCGTTACGTTTTTATAACATAACGGGTTTATTCTTTATACAAATCTAACATTTTTTGAAAACAAATATTTACATTTGATTTTTAAAAAACAGGTTAAATAAAATCAATTTATGTCTCAAAATAAAGTTATTCTTGGTAGTGAAGAGTGGTGTTCATTTCCTGAATTAGGAATTCCAACGATTAAAGCACGTGTTGATTCAGGTGCAAAAACATCTGCTTTACATGCCATAAACATTGCCCCTTTTATCAAGAATGAAGCAAACTGGGTAAAATTTGACATCAATCCGATACAAAATAATCTAAAAACGGTAATTCATTGTGAAGCTCCTTTAGTTGACAAGCGTTTTGTAAAAAGTTCCAGTGGTTTTAGAGAACAGCGTTATGTAATTCAAACCAATTTAAAAATTGGAGAATCAAAGTGGCCTATAGAAATGACATTAACCAATAGGGATTCTATGGGTTTTAGAATGCTTTTAGGCCGTGAGGCAATGAGCGGAAGAGTTCTTGTAGACCCAGAACAGAAATACCTTTTGGGGCAACCCACAACAGATAGCCTCAAAGAATTATATAAAAATGCAGAAAAGGCAAGTTCAGGATTACGCATCGGACTTTTAGCCAGTAATCCGGAATTATACAGTAATAAACGTATTATGGAGGCCGGTGAAATGCGCGGACATGAAATGCACTTTCTTAATATAAAAGAATGCTACATGAAACTGGATGCTAAAACTCCAGAAATTCATTATCGTGGTGGTAAAATTCTAAATCAATTTGATGCTGTTATTCCAAGAATTCGCCCAAGTATAACTTTCTATGGGTGTGCTTTAACAAGACAATTTGAAGCATTAAAAGTATTTTGCTTAAATTCATCTACAGCGATTACACAATCTAGAGATAAATTATTTTCATTACAATTATTACTAAATCACGGTGTTGAAATTCCTACTACAGGTTTTGCAAACTCCCCTTTAGACACTAATGATTTGATAAAAATGGTTGGTGGACCTCCATTAATCGTCAAATTATTGGAAGGAACACAAGGGAAAGGTGTTGTACTTGCTGAGACAAAAAAAGCAGCAGAAAGCGTTATAAATGCATTCAAAAGTTTGAATGCAAATATATTAGTACAAGAATTTATCAAAGAAGCGAATGGTAAAGACATTCGTTGTTTTGTAATCGATGGAAAAGTTGTCGCTGCAATCCAGCGTGAAGCAATGCCAGGAGAATTTAGAGCAAATATCCATTTAGGAGGAACTGCATCAATTGTAAAAGTAACTTCAGAAGAAAAGCGCATTGCAATTAAAGCTGCTAAAGCGATGGATTTAAAAGTAGCCGGTGTTGATATTATTCGTTCTTCAAAAGGGCCATTATTATTAGAAGTAAATTCATCGCCTGGATTGGAAGGAATCGAAGGAGCTACTAATAAAGATATAGCAGGGGAAATGATAAAAGCTATTGAAAAAAACTTCAAACTGTAAAATAAATGAATGCATATCTTGACATTATTATCCGAAGTGCCGCCGTCTATTTTTTTATGGTTGTAGCTTTAAGACTTTTTGGAAAGAAAGAATTATCACAACTTAACACTGCCGATGTCATTTTAATATTACTGATAAGTAACTCTGTTCAAAATGCTATGGTTGGCAGCAACACGTCTCTTTATGGTGGAATGGCTGCAGCCACAGTACTTTTTACTATTAATTTTATCTTGAAAAAATTGATGTTTAAGTACCAGAAATTTAGTGATTTTATGCAGGAAAAACCAGAAATATTAATTCATGATGGAAATCTGGATTTTAAAGCATTAAGCAAATTAAACATTTCTTCAGATGAATTAAAAGAAGCAATGCGCGAACATGGAATTGAATATTTTAAAGACGTAAAACTGGCTATGCTTGAGATTGATGGAAATATCAGTATTATTTCTGATGTAGAAAATCTTCGTCAGACCCATTATAAACGAAGACGAATTCATAAAAATTTAGCTGGAATAAATTAGATATAAACAAATTTGAAAATATTTTTAGACAAATTATGAGTATATCTTTAATTCTGAAATAATTATGCTTGATTCATTCAAAACTTACTTTCAATCCAAAACCAATCTAACGGACGAACAATTCCTTTCGATTGCTAGTACTTTGCAATTTAAAAAAGTAGAAAAAGATACGGTCCTCCTTCATCAAAACGACATTTGTCATCATTCCTTTTTTGTATCCAAAGGATTATTGCGTTCCTATACCATTGATGAAACCGGTAAGGAACACATTATTCAATTTGCACCAGAGAATTGGATTATTTCAGATAGAAGCAGTGCTTATTTTAACGAACCTTCCGAGTTATTTATTGATGCCATTGAAGATACAGAAATTGTTTTTATCGATAAAAATTTCATTGATGCCGCAACCGAAATTAGTATTTCTTTTCGACAACAGGACAATATTGCTTTACACAATCATATTCGACAACTTCAAAAACGAGTAAATCTTTTATTGGGCGCAACAGCTGAACAACGTTATTTGAATTTCATAACTATTTATCCGAGTCTTACTTTGCGCATTCCACAATGGATGATTGCTTCCTATTTAGGTATCACACCTGAAACACTAAGTAGAATTCGTAAAGAATTAGCCAAAAGAAATTTTAACCCTTATTAATTCTTTGCAAATACATTTCTTATCTTACATCAATGCTTCTGGTTTTAATCCATAGTAAATTTGTACTATAATTTAAACATGATATAGAAATGAAAACAAAAAATATTGAGTTCATATTAGCTCCACCTCCACCACACATGGTAGGCGATGGATTTAGAGTACATAATTTTATTCCGAGTGGTCATCATTTAGATATGAAAAGAATGAGTCCATTTATAATGATGGATTATAATTCTAAATTTTATTTTCCACCAACAGATCAACCCAGAGGAGTAAGTGTGCATCCGCATAGAGGTTTTGAAACCGTTACTATTGCCTATAAGGGAAAAGTAGCACATCATGACAGTTCCGGAAATAGTGGTATTATTGACGAAGGTGATGTACAATGGATGACTGCAGCTTCAGGAATTTTACATAAAGAATACCATGAAGAAGAGTTCAGCAAAAATGGAGGAGATTTTCAAATGGTACAACTTTGGGTCAATCTTCCGGCAAAGGATAAAATGTCAACACCAAAATACCAAGGAATTACCAATGCTCAAATCAATAAATTTGAACTTCCTGAAAATGGTGGCGTGATTGAAGTTATAGCGGGACAATACGAGAATGTTAAGGGTACAGCATCAACTTTTACTCCTGTTCATTTACAAAATGCCAAATTGAATAAAGGTGCAAAAGTATCCTTCAATTTTCCTGCAAATTACAATACTGCTTTATTAGTAATTGAAGGAAGCATAAAAGTTAATGATGCTGAAAATGTTCCAGCCAACCATTTTGCATTATTCCAAAACGACGGTGAAACATTTACCATTGAAGCTACTGAAAATACAATCGTTTTGATTTTAAGTGGCGAACCTATCAACGAACCTATTGCAGCTCACGGTCCGTTTGTAATGAACACTCAAGCAGAGATTATACAAGCTTTCAATGACGTAAATATGGGAAAATTTGGTTATTTAGAAGAATAAATTTATTGATTAAAATAAAAAATTATATTGACAATAAAAGTACGCCAGAGTAATTTTGTCTCCTTTATAGTTATTGATTCACTTTTGCAAAACCGTATTAAAAAAACGACGGAATACAATCTTTTTGTTAAGATAACAAATCGATACGATTTACTTAGAGTATAAAAAAACCATTCTCGTATGAAAATGGTTTTTTTATGATTTCTAGTAAATTTACAAAAACAAATTAAGCAAAGAATAAACTAAAGCTGCCAAAAGAGCTGAAACTGGAATTGTTAAAATCCAAGCCCAAATCAATCTTACAGTTATACCCCAACGAACAGCCGATACTCTTTTAGTCACACCAACACCAATAATAGAACCTGTTATTGTATGTGTTGTAGATACCGGAATTTTAAAATGTTCTGTCATAAATAAGGTTAATGCACCTGCAGATTCTGCAACAACACCTTCAAAAGCATTCACTTTTGTGATTTTTGACCCCATTGTTTTTACAATTTTCCAACCGCCACTCAAGGTCCCAAGTGCAATAACAGAATAACAAGTTAATGGAATCCAATTAGGCATATTAGCTTTAATTCCTTTATCTTCATCTGGCAAAACTACATTTAAGTCTAACCATCCTAATGACAAATCAACATTTGGGTTCATTCGAATATATACCGCAACTGCTGCTGCAATAATTCCCATTACTTTTTGTGAATCATTACCACCATGACCTAAACTGAAAGCTGCAGAAGATAACAATTGCATTTTTTTAAGTACTGCTTCTGATTTAGCTGTAGAAAAGGAACTGAAAAACAAATTAAATATCGCTAAACTAAAAAATATAAATCCTACCAAAAACCATTTGATATTATGTGGCTCTGTCACAACACTCCAAAAATGATTATCAAACCTTGGTTTTTCAATTTTGTCATAAGGAATTAATACAGATGATAAAAACCAAACAGCTAAAATCATTAAAACTACGGTAAGTATCTTAGGATATATATTTTTCTTTGAAGAATACATCATCCATAAGGATATAAAATAGGATATAACCATACCCATTAACGGTGCAAAAACAATAAATAAAATTACAATCAATACCCCGGAAGGCAATAATTCACCTTCTTTTACTGCTTTTAACCAACTTACTATTTTAAGTCCGTAATGTTCAGGATCTTGAACTACACCAGAAAACCCATGCGCAATAGCTGCCCCAGCAAAACCACCAATTAAAGTATGTGAAGAAGAAGACGGTATACCTTTCCACCAAGTGAATAAGTTCCAAATAATTGCTGCAATAACACCCGCTAATATTACTGTCAAATTAATACTGCTGGTATGTGCCGTTTTTGCAACTGTATCAGCCACTCCAAAACCAAAAACCCAATAGGCCAAAAAGTTAAAGAATGCTGCCCAAAGTACAGCTTGAAAAGGTGTCAATACTTTAGTTGCCACAATAGTTGCTATAGAATTAGCTGCGTCATGAAAACCATTGATGTAATCAAAAATTAATGCTAAAACTATGATTATAATAAGTAGAGTGAAATCCATAAATATATTTCAGTGTAAACTGATAGAATTAAGAATGTTTTACAGCAATTGATTCTAAAACACTCGCTACACTTTTACATTTGTCAGTAGCCGATTCTAAAACAGACAATACTTCCTTGTATTTGATAATGTTTTTAGCATCTGTTTCATTTTCGAAAATTTCAAATACCGCTTTATTATAAACACTATCCGATTTATTTTCTAATTTGTTAATCTTAGAACAAGCCTGTGTAATATTCTTTATGTTTTTTAAACTTTTTAATTCTTTAACAGCAACTTCAATATTTTGACAAGCTTCAAGATTGATTTCTGTTAATTTTCTAATTGATTTTGTAATTTTATCTACATGATATAAGCGCATTCTACTAGCTGCTCCATGAAGATTGTCAGCTACATTATCAATAGAAGTCACTAAAGAGTGAATATCTTCTCTATCAAAAGGAGTGATAAAGTTTCTGCTCAATTCTAAATTTGTCTGACGTGTTATGTCTTCTCCTTTTTGCTCTAAAGTATCAATTTTTTGAAAAAGAACTTCTCTTTCTTTCAAAGGAAGATTTACTGCTTCATGCAAATTTGAAGCCAATTCAATTAAATTACTAGAAGCTTCTTCAAAAAGAGGAAAGAATTTTTTGTCCTTTGGAACTAAAAATTGAAAAATACTATTTATTGACATTTTATTAAATTTTAGACAGCAAATTTAGTTTATTATTTTAAGCTAATATTAATTTATCGTTAATAAATCATCTTCAATCTGAAAACTGTTCAGAAAAGAAATTGTTTTTTCAATATCATAATGCAAAATTCGATCTTCTTTTACCAAAGGAACTTCCTCACGATACGCATTTAAAAACATTTCAATAAAATCGCTTGATTGCAATGGCCTTCTATATTCTATAGCTTGTGAGGCGTTCATCAATTCTATAGCTAAAATTCGTTCTAAATTATCCATAACACGCAACGCTTTTGTAGCGCCATTTGCCCCCATACTTACATGATCCTCCTGTCCGTTACTCGACACAATACTATCCACGCTTGATGGTGTTGCTAATTGCTTATTTTGACTTGCAATACTTGCAGCGGTATATTGTGGAATCATTAAACCTGAATTCAAACCTGGATTATCCACTAAAAATGCTGGGAGATTTCGTAAACCTGATATCAATTGATAGGTTCTTCTTTCAGAAATACTTCCTAATTCAGCCAAAGCAATTGCCATAAAATCCAAAGCCAAGGCCAAAGGTTGTCCATGAAAATTGCCTCCGGAAATGATTTGGTCACTTTCAATAAATACATTAGGATTATCTGTCACCGAATTAATTTCTGTTTTGAACACTTTTTTAACATAATCAAAAGTATCTTTTGAAGCGCCGTGAACTTGTGGCATGCATCTAAAAGAATACGGATCTTGAACATGCGTTTTTTCTTGCTCAATGATTTCGCTTCCTTCCAGAAAACCTTTTATACGATTAGCCGTTACAATTTGTCCTTTGTGAGGTCGAATAAAATGAATTAACTCATGAAAAGGTTCAATTCTACCATCAAACCCTTCAAGAGAAATAGTTCCAATCAAATCAGCCAAATAAGAAAATTTATTTGCCTTCATCAAAATATGTACGCCATAAGCACTCATAAATTGAGTACCATTCAATAAAGCCAAACCTTCTTTGGATTGCAAAACAATCGGTTCCCAATTAAAACGCTTCAAAACTTCACTGGAATGTACTTTTTTACCTTCAAAATACACATCACCTTCTCCCAATAACGGTAAAGATAAATGCGCTAATGGAGCTAAATCACCCGAAGCTCCCAGAGAGCCTTGCGTATAAATTACAGGTAAAATATCATTATTATAAAAGGCAACCAATCGCTCCACTGTTTGCAATTGAATTCCGGAATGACCATAACTTAAGGATTGGATTTTAAGCAACAGCATCAATTTAACAACTTCATTTGGAACTTCTTCACCTGTTCCGCAAGAATGCGATTTAACTAGGTTTTCTTGAAGTTTTGATAAATTTTCATTCGAAATTTTAACATTACAAAGCGACCCAAAACCAGTATTAATTCCATAAATAGGCGCAGAATGTGTTGCCATTTTTTTATCCAAATAATCTCTGCATTTCTGGATATTTATTTTTGCTTCATCGGACAATGCTATAGTTTTGTGATGAGCAATAATCTCGTTTAAAACCTCTAATGAAAGTACTTCAGTGCTTATATAATGTGTATTTTCCATTTCGTTTGTATTTAATGGTCCAAAATTGAGTAAATCAATATTAATAAACAATATTTTTTAACAATAATTTAAAATTTACACTATGAAAAAATCAAACAATAGATTTCATGCAAATTATCCAATATTTTGTATTCATTTAATTTTTTGGTTCAAAATACCAATCAAAATATAATATCAAAAAAAATGATTGGCATAAAATTAAAGAAAACTAGAGTGTCTCGAATAAGAACAAGAATGAATTTAGAATTTTAATTTAATCAAAAGTAGACAACCAAAACTCAATAGCACCATGAAAAATCAACAAAAACTAAGAATTAATCTAATAAAAAAGATATTTATTGCAAAATATTTAATTTTATTTTAAATAAAATTAAATATTTAAAATATTCGCAAAAACCCAAATATATGTTTTGGTTTTTTATAAAAAACTGTACTTTTGGGGAATCAAAATGGCAAACAACAGATCAACATATCAATCTTCGATAACAACTCAAAACTGGGTTGCAATTTCTGTTGCATTTACTGCTACAACAACTACAACTACCCCTTAGGGGTATTCATTTTACATATAATCCTATTTATCATGCTTTTCCCATTAGGGAGAAAGTTTTTGGATGTATAAAAAACATTGCATTTTTAAAATAAAAACATATACAATGAAAGTATTAAAATTTGGTGGAACTTCAGTTGCTAATGCACAAAATATAAAACTGGTTTTAGACATAGTCATCAATAAAGCAAAAGAAGAAAAATTAGTAGTAGTGGTTTCTGCTTTTAGTAAAGTAACCGATTTACTTCAACTTGCTTCACAAAAAGCAGCTTCTGGAGATGAAAGTT
>JBJOQF010000285.1:0-3299 GCA_046050185.1 Bacteroidota bacterium | reverse complement strand
GTTAGGGAACTCGTTACGATTTGTGCATACATTTGTTTTTTTGGAATAATACTTGCTTTTTTGGCAACAGCATACAAAATTTGAGAAGTTCCTTTTTCAATGGTGCCTCCTAAAACTCTTTTGACTACAAAAAGGGTTAATAAAATTCCTATTATCGGTAAAATACTATTGATGAATCCCAATTTCAAAATTCCGCTTACATACGTAGCAAAAGAAAATACCCAGTGCGCAAAAGTTTTTAAAACGATTACTGCAAAAGCTGCTGAAATACCCACTAAAACAGAAGATAAAAAGATAAACTGCTTTGGCGTTAACATGGATTGCGCAAAAGCTATTATTGTTTCTAATTTTGATAAATATTTTTTGAACATTATAATTTTTTAAAGGGGGTGCAAAACTACTATTATTTTAAGGGCGACAAATATTTTTTAACGCTTCTTTTGTACTTAATGGTTTTAAATTATTGTTTAGAACAAAATTTTTTACCGTTTCAGGATTTGTTTTTGCATATTCCCTTAATGCCCAGCCAATTGCTTTTTGAATAAAAAATTCCTTAGAATGAGCCTGTTTTATGCATTCTGAAAATAAAAATTCAATATTTGTTTTTTGTTTGTAGCCTAATTGAAATAAAATGGCACTTCGATTTAACCACATATTTTCTGACTTTGAAAATCGTTCTATGGTTTTTTTGGTTTCTGATGTAAATTCCAATAAATGTTCTCCTAAAATGTATTTAGCAATTGTATCCACACTATCCCACCAAGAGTTGTTGAGTATCAGTTTTTCAATCAATTGGATATCTTCTTTTTTATAATTTCCTTTAAGTTCTTTTATCAAAATTTCTATAGCGCAATAATGAAATTCTCTTTCCTGTTTTGCGTATAATTCTAATGCAATTGCTCTTGCGTTTTCTGTAACCTCATACTTGTTTTCTTTCCAAATTTCCTTGAAAATACGTCTTCTTTCCTCTGTTTTAATTCCAAAAAAAGTAAAATGATTCTTCATGTATTTTGCCATCGCAAAAGCATTTTCCGGATTCTCATTTTGTTTAAAAGCGTTTTCTAATGCAGTAATAAAATTCATAAATATTAAATTTGGTAGTCATCCTGAGCGTAGTTGAAAGGCTAAAATCCTACAGCTTTATTATCTCCTCTTTTATCTGCACCACCTTCAAAATGACCATTTGGTAATACTAAAACAGCATCTACTTCACCTATTATCTCTTTGTTTTTTTCATTGATGATGTATCCTTTTTGCTTTAAATTATTCAATAATTCTTTATCGAATGAATTTGGTTCAAAAATAATTTCATCGGGTAACCATTGATGATGAAAACGTGGTGCATTTACTGCTTCTTGCATACTCATACTAAATTCATACACATTCAATATTGCTTGTAAAACCGATGTAATTATAGTAGAACCTCCGGGTGTACCCACAACCATAAAAAGTTTTCCATTTTTCTCCACAATGGTTGGTGACATGGAACTTAACATTCTTTTTTCGGGAGCAATACTATTGGCTTCAGTTCCTGTGAGACCATATAAATTAGGCACTCCTGGTTTTGCACTAAAATCATCCATTTGATTATTCAAAAAGAAACCCAATTCATCGCAATATATTTTAGAACCATAATTGTCATTTAAAGTTGTGGTTACCGAAACAGCGTTTCCGGCTGTATCGACGATAGAATAATGAGTAGTTTGTTTACTTTCATATCCTTTGATTTCTCCATTGGCAATATCTGAAGATTTTGAAGCTTTATCGAATGAAAAATCACTCATTCTGCTCTTTAAATAAATTGGATCAACTAATTCTTTTATTGGAAGTTTAATAAAATCAGGATCTCCTAAAAAATAATTTCTGTCTGCATAGGCTCTTCGTTCTGCTTCGGTTATCAACTGAATTGATTTTTGACTGTTGTGACCCATTTCAGCAAGATTATATGGTTCAATCATTTTCATGATTTGGTTCAAACAAATTCCGCCACTACTTGGTGGAGACATTGATATGATTTTTAAATCTTTGTATTCAAAAATTATTGGAGTTCTCCATTTGGCTTCATATTTTTTCAAATCATCCAGTGTTACATTACCTCCTTTTTTTGTAAGAAAAGCAACTAGTTTTTGGGCTGTCTCTCCTTTATAAAATTCATCTCTTCCATTTAAGGCAATTCTTTTTAATGTTGCTGCCAAAGCGGGGTATTTGATAGTGTCATTTTCCTTGTATTCTTTCGAAAACAAACTATTTGAGCCGTTGCTTTTTACAAATGAATCTCTATAATACGATAAACTTTCGGCTTGAAATTTAGTAACTACCACACCTCTTTCTGCCAAGTTAATTACGGGTTTTAGAATTTCATTTATAGGTAAAGAACCATATTTTTTATGCACTTCGAATATTCCTGCAATCGTACCTGGAATTCCAGAAGCCAAAGCTGTTTCTCTACTTTTACCGTCTATTACATTTCCTTTGTCGTCAAGAAACATATCTTTTGTAGCGGCCAAAGGTGCTTTTTCTCTATAATCAATAGCTCCCGTTTCGCCATTGGCTTTTCTAAAAACCATAAAACCGCCACCGCCAATGTTCCCTGCCTGAGGATGAGAAACTGCCAAAGCCAGTTCAGTGGCAACCATCGCATCAAAAGCATTACCGCCTTTTTTCATGATTTCAACACCAATTTGAGAAGCTTCTTCTCGAGCTGCAACGACCATTGCTTTTGCAGTCACTAAACCTGTAGGTTCAACTGTTTTTTCATTCGATTTGCAACCTAAAATGGCAAAGGCAAGTAGGAATATTATTTTTTTCATAAAGCAATTATTTTTTGATTAACGTATATTCTTAATTCCTCAAAGAAATTAGCGAACTCATTTTCAAATTCGATATAAAATTCAGAAAGTTCATTTGTAGCAAATCTCATTTTAGATTCGTTTTTTGTACGATGATCCATTTGCGTCAAAATTCGATTGATTCCTTCCACTGTTTGATAACTTACTAGCCAATTGTGTTTTATCATGTATGGCATTATTTCTTTGGTTCTTTCGGATAGCATCGTATTATTGTCATACAAAGATTGATAAAAGCGCTCTACAAACTCTTCCAGTTTTTCATCTGAATAGTTTTTCCAATTTTTCGCCAAAAAATGATCATAAAAAACATCTACAATTACACCGGCATAATGATGGTATTTTTCATGTAGTTTTTTTGTACTTTGTCTAAAAATAGGATGTGCATCAGTATAAGTATCAATTTCTCGATGCAGAAGAATTACTTTTTGAATTTCTAAAGGATAACTTTCA
>JBJOQF010000284.1:0-2803 GCA_046050185.1 Bacteroidota bacterium | reverse complement strand
CGCAACAAATCCAATCCGAACAGTTTAGACATTCCTAATGCCATATCTGAGTACCCTGAAAAGTCTCCATAAATTTGGAAAGCAAAATAAAAAGCACCCAATAGCAGCGACAGGGAGTTCATCGACGTATAATGATCAAAAATGGCATTGGTATAGGTGGCACACGTATCTGCAATAACTACTTTCTTGACTAATCCCCAGATAATTTGATAAATTCCTTCTTTGGCCTTTTCGAAATCAAAGGTGCGTTTTACTTTTACTTGCGGCAATAAATGCGTGGCTCTTTCGATAGGACCTGCCACCAGCAATGGGAAATAACTAACAAACAAGGAATAATCAACAAAATTATATTCGGCTTTGATTCGCTTTAAATAAATATCAATCACATACGATAATCCGTGAAAGGTATAAAAAGAGATACCCACAGGAAGAATAACATGCAGTAATAATGGGCTGGTTTGTAATCCGAACCCATTCAATAATTGGGAGAAAGAATCAGCAAAAAAATTATAGTATTTGAAAACACCCAGAAATCCAAGATTAACACTTATACTCAACCAAAACCAGAATTTTCGAGCCGATTCAGTTTTCGCTTTTTCAATACGGATACCGGTATAATAATCCAAAAAAGTGGAGAAAACCAACAAGAACAAAAACCGCCAATCCCAACAGGAATAAAAATAATAACTCGCTACAATAAGCAGTGCATTTTGCGTGCTCTTCGTTTTATGAAATACAAACCAATACAGTACAAATACAATAGGGAGGAAAATGGCAAAGGATAAAGAATTAAAAAACATATTTAGATATCGCTGTTGTGAATATAAAAAGTAGACAAATCTTTATTTATTATTGTGGCTATAGGACTCAAAACGGTTTGAAAATCTGGGACATCATTCGTAACCACTACATTAGCACCAATAGTCACATGATTCCCAATTGTTATGTTTCCAAAAACACAAGCTCCCGGACCAACAAAAACATTATTTCCTATTTTAGGTACTCCAATAGTAGCGCCTGCATTACTTACCCCAAAAGTTATTCCTTGAGAAATATTACAATTATCGCCTATAATAGTATCGCCATGTATCACTACATTACCAAAATGTCCGATATACAGCCCCTTTCCTATTTGAGTTCTATAGGAGATATCAAATCCGTACTTTACTTTTAAGTTACGCAACCAAAGAAAGAAAAAATAGAATAAAGGTCTGTTTCTTCTCCTAAAATACTGCGTTAACCGAAAAATAGTCATGAATTTCAGTCCAGGATTAGGCATGAGTAAAAAGGTTTTGATGAGTACCCAAAAGCCTATTTTAGAAATCCCACATCGTTTATAATCCGATAAAATAATTTGTTTTAGCATATTTCTTTATTACAAATTTTGGCAATGCCATCCCAAATGCGCTTAGAAGCATCTTGCGCAGGATGCTGATTAATTTTTTCAAACCATTCTTGAGCATTGGCAACTACTTTTTGAGCTTCATCACCCAACATCATTTCAATTTTATCAGCAATTTCATCTGGAGAATTTAGCCAAACTACTGCATCAGTAGGCATGGAACGAAAATGAACATATTTATAAATTTTTTCAACTGACCAACTACTATCTTTACTTTCAGGATTATAATTCATAAAAGCACATGGTTTTTTATGAGAAACATAATCAAAAACCATAGAAGACCCTAAATTGACTACTAGTTGAGTATGTGCAATAATATTCAACTGTAAAATGGAATCTTTTTTAGTAGGCAGAATGGTATTCCAGCCTTCTCCAATTTTGTCCCATTTGGGAATAATTGCTGTAACTATATCTTTATTCTCTTCTAAAATTGAATTGAATCTAGTTGAAAAATCTACTGGGCATCTTCGAAAAATAATTCCCAATTGATTCCCTTTTTTATTTAAAATTCTAACAGCTTTAATTAAATCTAATAAATAATTTGGATCATAAGGTGATGTGGTCACATCGTCTCCAGAATAACAAATATACTCCTTTTTAATATCCAACCCATTTTGACTAAAAAACAGCTCTTTATCGATTATATCATTTAATTGGAAATGATTTTCGAATTGGGGTGTTCCTGTTACTACGATTTGATTTTCTTTGATATATGGATAATAGTATAAAAGCTCTTCTTTCATATGTGAACTCCAAACAAAATAATAATCCGTTTCTACTAACATAGTCCCTTTTGGTAGATTATCCCAAGAGAAAATAAAAGTTACAGTTGGAATTTTTAAATCCTGAGCGGCTAATAAAGGTGCTATAGCTAAACTAATTCTTTGATTGGTGCAAAAAACAAGAGCAGGTTTTTGGGTTTTTAAACGTTCATACGATTGAGAATAAAAATTCGTTTTCCTTTCTGTTTTTTTTATAAGATTTCTAACTGTTTTCAACCCTTTTTCCGAATCAAACAATTGAATTAAAAAACGTATTATATAGCTTTTTGTTGAAGATTTAAAAGTAGCATAAGAAAATGGAAATCGATACGAATCATAAACGATGTCATTAGATTTTCGAATGTTGCAATTGAGTTCAATTTCTTTTCGGGCACTTTTTAATACTTCTAAAAAAAGGCTTAATCGATTTTGTTTGAGTCTTATTTCTTCACACCCTATTTTGGATAAATCAAATGGTGTATTATTCCAAAAAACTAAATCCATTCCTTCTGTTTTCCCTTTATTGTAAAAATCTGTAAAGGCAAAATTTCGGAGTCCGACACCGTCGGGTAGTAAAATAAAAATTTTTTTGTTCGACATTAAATATCTCTAAAGTGTTTTTGACGATTTATTTTCCAAA
>JBJOQF010000283.1:0-4931 GCA_046050185.1 Bacteroidota bacterium | reverse complement strand
ATTCAAAACAAGAGCGCAGGATAAAATTATTTTTTTCATTTACTTTATTTTATAAAATAATCCTGCGCCATAGGAAGTCCCTAACGTTCCTGGCTTCAGTTGTAAATAATAGCGGCTGGTTTGATCTTCTTCAACGGATAAACTTCCGACTTTTTTAATCTTAAAATCTGAATTGTACTTCAATTTCTTTGGGTCTGCCGGGATTCCAAAATCTTGTGGACCACCGCCTTTATTGACTAATTCATTATAGCCAACTAACATAGAATTTTGAATGGTATAGGAGTTTTTAGCATCCTTTTCCAAAACCCATAATACATTTGAACCACTAATTACATTATTGTAAAATTTAAAATCTTCCATCGTGGACCAGGTCCATACCACAGCTCCATAACTATTTAAAATCAAATTATGGTGCATTGTAGATTGGACCGCCGGCGTATTCCACATAACAACGGCATCTTTAACTCCGTAAAAAACACAATGATCGACTTCTAATTCACTACCACTAGCTAAAACCCCTAAGTGGTTAGGTAGGGCAAATTTATTTCCTAAAAACAAACATTGTGTTACCCTCAAATCACTTAAATTCTTACCATCCCAAACAATAGGATAATTTCTAACTAAAACCCCTTCAGATGGTTTTTCATGCACTGGTTCGCCTAATATGCGTAAGCCTTGAATGGTTACGTGGCTTGTTTCAATCAAAATACCATAATTAGAACCACCTGTTACTTCCTTTTTTTCATTGGTCTCTATTTTAAAAGGCATCGTTGAAACAATTATAGGCATTTTACTCGGATTCCAATCTGTACTGTCGG
Source organism: Bacteroidota bacterium (assembly GCA_046050185.1). Classification (GTDB taxonomy): domain Bacteria; phylum Bacteroidota; class Bacteroidia; order Flavobacteriales; family Flavobacteriaceae; genus Flavobacterium. Next base: position 4,113 of record JBJOQF010000283.1, on the reverse strand, counting down.
GTAAAATTTCAGCGCGAATAATTAAGCGATCTTTTTGGGAAAATTCCCAATTAGCAGGATTAAAAGCGGCCGTTTCAGACAAGCCATACGTTCCCGCTGACAGGTACACCACGATTGAACCTTTACCAACCATCTTGTTTATGCGCTTCGCTGCTTCAGGTAATGATTTAACAGGGTTGTCCATGGTTCCGTCAGCATCATCTTTTCCTAAATTTGGATTTACGTATAAACTCGTAGTGGCTTCTTTATCACTATTATTTGTTTGAGCAAATACATTTAGATAGGCTAGCAAAACAATTACTAACCAGATACTTTTGTTGATTTTCATATAGTAGGTATTAAAATAATCTTTCAGCCGGAGGAGTAGCGCCTAACAATCTCAAATAAACCGTTGTTTGAGCTCGATGATGGGTTTGATGTTCAAAACACTTGTTTAATACTTGCGCTCTGCTCAAGTCAAATTGACCAAAAAGTTTAATTTGTTCTCCAAGTTTACTATTAGGATATTTTTTAATGGCATTAATGGCAAAATCATAGGCAGCCATTACTTTGGCGGTTACACTTGCTTTGTTTTCATCACCAGATTTTTCTAACTCTCCAAAACCTACCAGCGATTTTTCATCCGTAGCAGCCACTACGAAACCATATATCGCATCGCTCAAGTGTAAAACTTGACCTGAGAAAGAGCGCATTTCTTTTGTTGGTTTAAAGGAATAGCCACTTTCAGGCATTGCATCTAAATATTCTTTAGTATATGCTTTAGCTCTTTCCCATTCTTTAACGATATCATTTGTTGCAGTTTGTGCATTCAAATTACCCATAGATAAAAATACTGTAAGAAGTAATACAATCTTTTTCATGTTTCTTGTTTTTATAGTTTTCTACAAATTTACAACCATTAGTGTATATTTGTAACCAATAAATTAAATACCGGTAACCGATAGGTAACCACAAATTGTATGAGATATATAGAAAACCCTTATGATTGTCCAGTAACAAGAGCCATGTCAATTTTTGGAGGAAAATGGAAGCCCATAATATTGAATTGTATTGGCGAAAGTTCTTTGCGGTTCGGAAAACTAAACCAATTAATGCCTGCCATTTCTAATAAGGTGCTCTCAAATGAATTAAAAGAGTTAGAAACATTAGGATTAATTGAAAGAACAGCATTTAAAGAAAGCTCCCAAAGAGTAGAATATACGTTATCAGATTCGGGGAGAAGTTTGATGCCTGTTTTACATGAAATTGCAAGCTGGGGTAATTCCAATGAAGCCAAAAAGATTGTTGCGGAAATAGTGAAGTAAAATTTTCATTTATAATTACGTTAAACAAATTCGTTATAATTTCAATATCAAAAAATAAGCAAGTATTCCTTTTTTACATAAACATAAAAAATAATCAAATTGTTATTTTGTTTTTTTGTCTAAATCCGTTTACTTTTTTCTGAAAAGAATCCATTTTCTTTGTTCTAACTTGTTTAGAAACTGCCAAAATCCATGATAACTAGCTATACTTAGTTACGAAGTAGTATTTAATAATGGAGTTACATAAAAATTGCTGCTTGATATTTTATACTTATTTTGATTGAATCATAAAGGTGTAAACTAAATTTATAGTGCTTAATTACTCTATTAGATTAATAGCTTCAAATTAATTTTTTAAACATTTAATATTCAGACAATTATTTTTATTATTTTTATAAATTAAAATAATTATATAATGTTAAAAACGAAACACTTTTTTTTCATATTTTTCATCACCTTATTTATCAGTTGTTCCAAAGACGAACCTACTTCATCTGAAGAAAAAACACTAGTTTCAGCAGTTGATATAGGCAATAGTGAACTTCCCTATATAAAAATTAGCACTGCAACAGCTATCTTAAACGAACCTAAAGTAGCTGGTAAAATGGAAATTTATATCAACAAAAAAAGAGTTTTAAACAGCACGATTGGAATTGAATACAGAGGTTCTACTTCATATCGAATTTCAGATAAAAAATCTTTCGGAATAGAAACCAGAGACTCAAATGGGATTGGTGTAGATGTAAGTGTTTTAGGATTTCCTGCTGAGGAAGATTGGATTTTAACAGGAGATGTTTTTAGAGCATCCCAGAATATCATTTTTGACCCTACATTAATGCATCATTATATTGGGTATGAATTATTTCGCAATATGGGTAATTATTCCAGTCGCTCTAAATATGTTGAAGTTGAATTAAATGGAGTCTATATAGGAGTGTATGTTTTAATGGAAAAACTTAAACGTGGAGCTGACCGAATTAATATAGAATCTTTATCTTCATCTGATACTGATGCGGCAAAAATAACCGGTGGCTACATTTTAAAAATTGACAAAACTTCAGGGAGTGATGTGATAGGGACACACCCATTAGCATATTACGACAGTAACTGGGATGATGATTGTCGTTATACTGAATTAAATAGTTTTAGATCTAACTATGATATCAATAGAAATAGCATAACTTTTCCAGCTTACGGAGTGCCTTATCACAGCCAAAAATACTTAGAAACGTATTTTGTTTATGATTATCCTAAACCCGAAAACATCAATGCAGAGCAGAAAGCCTACATCAAAAATTATATTAACGATTTTGAAACTGCATTGCTTACTGACAATTTTACTACAGATGTCAGAACTTACACCAATTATATTGACAGAAAAAGTTTTATAGATTTCTTTATCATTAATGAAGTTACGGGTAATATTGACGGATATCGTTTGAGTACTTTTATGCACAAAGCACGTGGTGGAAAATTAAAAATGGGTCCTATTTGGGATTTGAACATAGGCTATGGTACTGCCGGAAGAGTTCCGGTTACTGATTGGATTATTAATTACAATACCTATATTACTGATGATGCATGGATGGTTCCTTTTTGGTGGAAACGCCTTATGGAAGATCCTCAATTTAGGAGTGAATTAAAAATACGCTGGACAGAACTCCGCGCAAATGTTTTAAGCACTCCAAATGTCATAGAATTAACCACTAACACTGAAAACTATTTAACCACAAATAATGCTATCGTTAGAAACTACACGAAATGGACAGGAATAAATGTTTCCTATAACAATAATATCAATGAATTAAAAACATACCTTACAAATAGGTTGGCATGGATGGACTCTAAAATTTTAGCCTTTTAATTCTATTTTTATTTACCTAAGGTAATATCCTCCTGGATTAGATTTTTTTATCTTAAGTGTATAATCTAAATTTACTCCTGCGACCTGAAATAGCCTATCGTAAGATGCTTTAGCATAATCGAGTCGGTGCATGTAATATAAATTTAGTTTTGTTCTATTGGCTATTTTCAACTTTATTCCTATTATGTTTCGCCAATTATCAACCGTACGTACTCCTTGAAATTTCATCACAGGCTCTGTTGAGGTATAAATGGTTATTGCTTTTGTAGGAGAATAATTTGTCTCAAATCGTGCACGCCAATAGCTTTCTCTTTGATTATTTTTATACTCTTCATCAAATTCCTGCAATTGGTTCTGAACCAACATTCGTAACCCAAAATCAAAATCGCCAAAACCTTTGGTTCCTTCAACTCCTAAACTGCCACGATAATACGTTCCTTTTTGTACCAAAGCTAATCTGCAATCAGCTTGTAACTCTAAAAGGTTATTTATTTTTTTTGTCACTCCAACAGTTATATAGGATCCGTTATAGGACTTAAAATTATTAATATAGCGTGATTGATAGTCAGCACTTCCTCCCCAACCATTGGGTAAATCAGCTTTAATTTTGGCTCCAAACCAACCTTGAGCATCTTTTGGATCTGCTTTTGATGTTTGCGAGAAAACCAAAGACATATTAGCAGTTATAAAAAAAATAAACATATATGTAATATGTTGGAATTTAAATCTAGTTTTCATAATAGTAAATGGTAAGAGTACATGAATCCTTCAAAAAGTCAATGCTATCTATTGTGACACGATGTATCTCGAGCCCTGTTCTATTTTTTAAATCTTCTATTAATTCCTTTTTTTGATCTTGTTTTACAAAATCAACCGTGTCGTAAAAAATGATTTTTGAAGATTCTTTTTTTAAAAACAAAGTACTCTCTAAAATAAAAGTTAATC
>JBJOQF010000282.1:0-2753 GCA_046050185.1 Bacteroidota bacterium | reverse complement strand
ATATTTGCTAATTGTAAAATACGTTCAAGGTCTATTTTTCGTTTACCTGTTTCCAAGTCGGAATAGGTGTTTTGCTCAATGTTTATTAATTCTGCAATATCTATTTGCGAATAACCAGCCTTCATTCTTAACTGTCACACCCGCTTACAAATAGCCTCTCTTTTATTTATTTCCATAGATGAACAAATATAATAATACAAAGAAGTTCACCAAATACGTTTATGTACCTAAAAAGGGGTATATTTTATCGGGGAATCCGATACGATTATCGGAAAATCCGTTTAAATTTTAGGTAAGTAAATTTCAATTTAGGGTTGTCAATTTTTATTATGTCAAATTAAATTAGTGTATTATGAAAAAAATCCTTTTATTAAGTTTTCTTTCCCTTTTTCTAGTTTTCAAAGGGTGGTCATCAGAACAAAATTCTACAGTTTTAAAAAAAACCACAGCTTCTGGGATTAATTTTATTATCCAAGAATACAATGAGTTAAATTCTGATAAGGTCAAAAAGTCTATAGCTTTTTTTAAAAAATCGTATAGAGATTTAGTTGAGGAGAATATTGCAAAAAAAGGGCACAAAAATTTGATTAATTTTAAGAAAGTCGGAAGTACTTTTACAATAACAATCGTCGCAAGTTGTATGACTGTTACATTGTACAACGTTAGCTGCGCTAATAGTATGCTTGATTGTATAGAAAATATTTTGTTAATGAGTAATTTAATCGAATTATCTTGCTATTATCAGCAAATGTTATAACAATCCAAAAACTCTTAAACTTTAATTTTTTATGAAAAATAAATTTATATTTCTTGCAATTGTTTTACTGACAACTGTTTTTGCTAATGCTTCAAATGGTAGTTACAAAATAAGATATGAAGAAATAAAGTGCAGCATTCGAAATTCTAGTCAAAGCACAAATCTAAATATGGACAAAATTTCAGACATGAAATTTACTATGCCAATTACGATTAATGCGAGTTGCATGTCCGTGTCGATGAATCTAAACTGTTCTGGAATTGATTGTTATGGGCTATATGTTTTATGGAGTAATTATTTTCAAAACATGTGCAATACGTTATCCAACGGGACTACTACAGGTTCGTGGCAATTTTAAACTTATAAAAATAATTTTCACTTTTAATGTCATATACTATCTTTAAACCACTATGAAACTATTAATCCTTGTCTTGCTTTCCTTATATATCTCAAATGGGGCTAGTCAAACAAAATCTCCAAATACTATTGAAATAAATGATACAATAAAGTTTATTGTAAAATACAATTTATCATACAAATATGATTCATCTGATTTTTCTAAAGTTCATAAAGAGAGTTTACTTTTAATAGCTTTCCCTAAAGTTTCTTTATTTATCCCTTACAATAAATATTTACAAGACTCAATTGATCAGAACGATCTAAATAAAGTTGCTGAATTAATGAATGAAATCGATGCTACAAAAAGAAAAACAAGCCCACTACCGATTATTTTCAGAAATAACGAACATATTTCAGAGATACATCAACTGATGGAAAATTTTTCGATTAATGATACTATCAAGCTGTTTTGGACTTTACACGAAGAAGTTAAAGACTATGAAGGAATTGCTGTAAGGAAAGCAACTACTTCATTTAAAGGAAGACATTACATCGCTTGGTATGCACCTTCTATTCCAATTGATGAAGGCCCTTATAAATTTAAGGGCCTACCAGGGTTGATTTTGGAACTATCTGACACTAAAGATGATTTACATATTTACTACAGAGGGACATACAATACTTCAAGCAATTACTATAAAAAAACAATAATCCAAACTGTAATTTCAAGATATGATTATACTCGTATTGCAAAGAGAGTTGTTGACGACCCAATGGAATATATACGAGAAATGGCCGCAGCAAAAGGTGTTACAATTGCAATTAATTCTAGTGTTCTTTCGGATAATACATACAAAAAAAGAACAACAATTTTAAATCCTTCTAACCCTATTGAATTTTACTAACAAAAAATAACATCAAAGTAAAAGATAGTTGTAGCTTTATTAGATGAATAAAATCATTAGTGTAATCTCATTAGCCATTATTTTCTTACCTTCTTTTGCACAAGTATCTGGCACTATTAAAACACCTGAGGGGCATCCCCTCCCCTCCCCTCCGTCTCCATCACCCTACACAAAAAAAACGATCCTTCGATTATTGCCTTTGCCATTGCAGATAAAAATGGAAAGTTCACCATCAACTATAAAACTACTACTACCGATACATTAGAATTAAAAGCCGCCCTATTGGGTTATGGTAAGCAAAGTATTTATTTTCTACTTGGTGAAAAAAATACATTTGAATTTGTACTAAGCCCCGAGGCTATTAACTTGCCCGAGGTAAAAGTAAAAAATCCTGTCGCATTACTTAATAATATTTCGGGGAGTAATGGTGAAGCAAAAATTAAAAGTGTAAAAGTAACCCCTGCTGTAAGAAATCTGTTTAATAACCCGCTGGAGTTGCCTGATAAGAAATAGCGGATTAGTAACAAATACTTACTCGAACTATAAAGGTTGCAAAAAGTATTGCTTTTTAATTACCATCACCTTTATCGGGGGGGGGGGATTTAATATTGAATCTACAGACACCCCGTAAATATTTGCTAATTGTAAAATACGTTCAAGGTCTATTTTTCGTTTACCTGTTTCCAAGTCGGAATAGGTGTTTTGCTCAATGTTTATTAATTCTGCAATATCTATTTGCGAATAACCAGCCT
>JBJOQF010000281.1:0-8368 GCA_046050185.1 Bacteroidota bacterium | reverse complement strand
TCTTGAGATTTTGGATTTAATATAACAGCCTGATAACTCATCCCATCTGTTTGCGCAGTAAGCTTGATGCTTGAAAATAATACTAACGCAAATACTATTAATTTTCTCATATTAATTATTTAATTTTATTAGATAGGTTAACTAGCAACCCAAAACTTATGTTATTACTCGCAATTCTTAACTTTTCCGGCTTAGGTGTCCAAACCAAACTTTTTCCATATATATACTGTACATAAAAAGATAGATTCTCTGAAATAGGATGTGAGAAACCTCCTCCAATCTTAAAATCAATCAAGGGCTTATCAAATTCTTCAATATTTTTCAAATTAAAGACTTGGTTATTTAATGTTTGCGATCCGCTAACTAAAAAACCCACAGATGTTGTTCCTTTTATATAAACTGATGCTTTTTTAATACTAAAAATTTTGTGATCAAGTCCGGCATTAATTTCTAATAAATTAACATCCCATTGCATAAAATTACCCACTACATCATCACTCCCTATTGCACCATAACCTGCATAGGAAAGCCCAATAGAACCCATTATGTTTTTGCCAGTTATAACTCGATCTCTATATCCAATCGCCATAAAACTATGAACGGTTGACTGGAGATTCCCTAGTTTTTCCCTTTGTGAATTTTCATAGTCAAATGATGACAATGATTTTCCAGTTTCAAAATAAAGTTGTTGTGCAGTTGCTATTGTTGTTGTAATTAACAATAATAATAAGATGTATTTTTTCATTTGATTAAATTAATTTGTGGTTTGTTTAGCTTGAATATTTGTTAATGAGGTGATTTAAAATGAAGGATTAGTTTTTAATGATTTTTTTCACGAATTGTTTATTATTCGCTTTTGCCTTAATAATATAATTCGAAACAGGCAGATTTCCCAGTGACACGTCAATACTTTGGCTTGGACTATAGTCCTTCGAAAATATTAACTTCCCTATAATATCATAAATTTCAACAGAAATTATACTGGTAACTTCTTCGTTAAACATTAGTAAAATATTTTCCGAAAAAGGATTAGGGTATATAACGGCTTCTAAATTTAAGGGTATTGTTTTATCAGCAATTTTTGCCAGCACATCCGGTTGAATAAATCCTTGTCGCAAGATTAAATTGTCATTCATAAAAGTACCTATGACACTTCCTTGACCTACACTTTGTTGAATAATATAATCCTTATTTTGTATATTAATATTTTTTAAGGAACCAGAAACACCAATAGTAGATCTAAGTAATAGAGATCCTGAGGTGTTTTGAGCATGAATTTGCATGAGAAAAAAGCATAAAAAAAGCATTAAAACGGTTCTCTTTTTCATATTTTAAATTTTTTTTTGTAAGTTCTTTATTAAAAATTATTTGCTAAAAGTAAAATTTATTACACTCTACAAATTAATTTTTCGATAAAATGCGGAAATACTCGTTAAACGGTTTTTCTTGTTAAAAAAATATTCAATAAAAGATAAATTATTTTTTTAAATTTTATGAATCCAAAAAAACTTTTTGGGCTGTAGTGTAACATCAAAATTTGATTGATTTTCATATTCTAAAACAATAACAATTTGAAAGTATTCTGATGCTATCTTCAATTAACTTCAAAAAATACTTGTATTTGTGACATCAATAACCTTGTGCAATAATTATGAAAATACATTTACTTAGAATTAATTTTTTAATTAAAAAATGCATTCAAAAAACAATAAATTATAAACTCTATTTTTTTTGGATGTCGTAGTATTTTACCAAAACAAATTAAAGTAAAAACACAAAAAAATTACTGCTTTAGTTATGTAAAAAGCCAAAAAAAAGTATTCAATAGAAAATAAAACAAGATACTAATTTTGTCAATTATTACTATTTTAACTCATATTGTTGTTTTTTTCGAATCAAAAAACTTTATTTATATCAAAAAATAGATAAATTTGCAAATTATCAAATTGAACCTATTTAAAATAAAAATAGCTTTAAAAAGAAATTTAATATCAAAATAAAAAGAAGACCATCAAACTACAAACCTATAACATTATGAAGTATGGTGTTGTAAAAATAGTTTGGGTATCGTATATAATGAAATATTAAAATTGACAGCCTTATTTCTTTTTTTAAATTTGTTCCCATTGTTACAACCTTTATGGAAATAATTTGGTTGTAAAAGAAGAAATACACTTAAAAAATATTTAAAATGAGTACTACATTATTTGACAAAGTATGGGATTCGCATGTTGTGCGTAAAATTGAAGATGGACCAGATGTGTTTTTTATTGACCGTCATTTCATCCATGAAGTTACTAGTCCTGTAGCTTTTTTAGGTTTAAAAGAAAGAGGAATTTCGGTTTTATACCCAGAACGCACTTTTGCAACTGCCGATCACAATACACCAACAATAAATCAACACTTGCCTGTTGCTGATGCCTTATCTGCAAATCAATTAAAAGCATTGGAAGATAATGCAGCAGAATATGGCATTTCTCACTGGGGATTAGGCCACCAAAAAAATGGAATCGTTCACGTAGTAGGTCCTGAAAATGGAATTACTTTACCGGGTGCCACTATTGTTTGTGGAGATTCTCATACTTCGACGCATGGTGCTTTTGGTGCTATTGCTTTTGGTATCGGAACTTCTGAGGTAGAAATGGTGATGGCTACACAATGTATCATGCAACCAAAACCAAAGAAAATGCGTATCAACGTAAATGGTGAATTGAGTAAAGGTGTTGGTCCAAAAGACGTTGCACTTTATATTATTTCTCAATTAACTACTTCTGGAGGTACAGGATATTTTGCTGAATATGCGGGAGATGTTTTTGAAAACATGTCTATGGAAGGCCGTATGACTGTTTGTAACTTAAGTATCGAAATGGGTGCTCGTGGTGGTATGATTGCTCCTGACCAAAAAACATTTGATTTCTTAGAAGGAAGATTATACGCTCCAAAAGGCGAAGCTTGGGATAAAGCAGTTGCGTATTGGAAAACATTGAAGACAGATGCTGATGCTGTTTTTGATGCTGAATTAAACATCAATGCTTCAGATATTGAACCAATGATTACTTATGGTACTAACCCTGGAATGGGAATTGGTATCTCTAAACATATTCCTAGTGCCAATCAAGTAGAAGGTGGCGAGGAAACGTATAAAAAATCTTTAGCTTATATGGGCTTTGAAGAAGATGATGTAATGATTGGAAAACCAATTGATTTCGTTTTCTTAGGAAGTTGTACTAATGGTAGAATTGAAGATTTTAGAGCTTTTACAGAAATTGTAAAAGGTCGTAAAAAAGCAGACAATGTTACAGCTTGGCTAGTTCCAGGTTCTCACGTTGTAGAAGCTCAGATTAAAGAAGAAGGCCTTTTGGACATTCTTACCGAAGCTGGTTTTGTATTACGTCAGCCAGGTTGCTCAGCTTGTTTAGCGATGAATGACGATAAAGTGCCTGCAGGAAAATATGCAGTAAGTACTTCAAACAGAAACTTCGAAGGCCGTCAAGGTCCTGGTTCAAGAACTTTATTGGCTAGTCCAATTATGGCAGCTGCTGCAGCAGTTACAGGAAAATTAACAGATCCTAGAGATTTGTTTTAGTTGAAGGTCAATTTCAATAACAACAATAATATCAAAAGAGAATTAAAAATAAAGGTTTTAGTTTTTTAAAATTCAATTTTTCGAAGGAAAATCTGAAATCTAAAATCCTAAATCTAAAATCATAAATCACAATGGCATACGATAAATTTAATATCCTTACCAGTAGTGCAGTGCCACTACCAATAGAAAACGTGGATACCGATCAAATTATCCCAGCACGTTTCTTGAAAGCTACTAAACGTGAAGGCTTTGGGGACAATCTTTTCAGAGACTGGAGATATAATGGAGACGATACTCCAAAAGCAGATTTTGTATTGAATGACGCAACTTACAGTGGAAAAATATTAGTAGGCGGAAAAAACTTTGGTTCGGGTTCCTCAAGAGAGCACGCAGCTTGGGCTGTTTACGATTACGGATTCCGCGCTGTAGTTTCTAGTTTCTTTGCAGATATTTTCAAAGGAAACTGCTTAAACATTGGTGTTTTGCCAGTACAAGTTAGTCCGGAATTTGCTGAAACTATCTTCAATGCTATTGAAGCTGATCCCAAAACTGAATTGGAAATTAATTTGCCGGAGCAAACAATTACGTTATTGGCCACTGGACAAAAAGAATCTTTTGCAATCAATGGATACAAAAAGAACAATATGATCAATGGTTTTGATGATATTGATTATTTACAAAACATCAAAGAAGAAATTGTTGGGTTTGCCAATAAGCTTCCTTACTAAAAAACAAATCAGATTTAGTTAAGAGACCCGACAGATTTTTTAAAACCTGTCGGGTCTATAAATAAAAAATCGATATGATTTTAGAAGTTGCCATTCCTTATGTAAAAAAGGAGAAGAATTACTCTTCGAATTAAATTTTGGAAAAGAGGAATTAATAAAACATATTAAAAATGGATTTTAAACCCAGTACCATTGAAGACATAGACGTCATTTTTGAATTTTATGATATGGCTATTACTTACCAAAAAACCAAGTTCAACAAACATTGGCAAGGTTTTGATAGGGATTTAGTTACGAAAGAAATTGCTGAAAACCGTCAATGGAAAATCACAATTAATGATGAAATTGTCTGTGTCTTTGCCATAACATTTGAAGACAAAAGCATTTGGAAAGAGAAAAACAGTGATAAAGCCATTTATTTTCATCGAATTGTTACACATCCTAAATTTAAAGGACAGCATTTTGTGGAAAGAATTATTGAATGGGGAATCCCTTTTGCTAATGAAAAAAAATTAGATTTTTTGAGAATGGATACTTGGGGAGATAACAATGAGTTAATCAAATATTATCAAAAATGTGGATTTGATTTTCTAGGAATTATTACGCCCGATTATGATGGTTTACCCAAACATTATGAAGGAATAACGCTGAGTTTGTTTCAAATTGAAATATAAATTAATTGTCTCAAAAAACAAACTTAATTATTAAAGAGAATTTACACAGTCAATATGGAAAAAAGAAAAATTGAAATAATGGATACGACGCTCCGTGATGGTGAACAAACCTCAGGAGTATCATTTTCTGCTGCAGAAAAACTAACCATTGCACAATTGTTGCTGGAAGAATTAAATATTGACAGAATCGAAATTGCTTCTGCACGCGTAAGCGAAGGAGAATTTCAAGGTGTAAAAGGGATAATGACTTGGGCTGATGAGAAAAAATATTCTAACCGAATCGAAGTTTTAACATTTGTAGACGGTGGCCTTTCAATCGATTGGATGAAAAAGACTGGAGCTAAAGTCCAGAATTTATTAACCAAAGGATCGCTCAACCATTTAACGCATCAATTAAAGAAAACGCCTGAACAACATTTCAGCGAAATTGCTCAAGCAATCGCATTAGCTCAAGAAAACAATATTGATACCAATGTATATTTAGAAGATTGGAGCAATGGAATGCGTAATTCACCTGAATATGTGTTTCAATATTTAGATTTTTTAACTAAACAACCTATCAAAAGAGTCTTGTTACCGGACACTTTAGGAGTTTTAATCCCTTCTGAAACTTTTGAATTCATTTCGAAAATTATAGCGCGATATCCAAATACCCACTTTGATTTCCATGCACACAACGACTACGATTTAAGTATCGCCAATGTAATGGAAGCTGTAAAAGCAGGGATTCAAGGACTTCACGTAACTGTAAACGGAATGGGAGAACGTGCTGGAAATGCACCGCTTGAAAGTACTGTTGCGGTTATTAATGACTTTTTACCACAAATAAAAATCAACGTAAAAGAATCCTCTTTATACTCTGTGAGTAAATTAGTAGAAACTTTTACTGGCTATAGAATTCCTGCCAACAAACCTATTGTTGGTGACAATGTTTTCACTCAAACTGCAGGTATTCATGCTGATGGAGACAACAAAAATAATTTATATTTTAATGATTTGCTTCCAGAACGCTTTGGAAGAAAACGAAAATATGCATTAGGAAAAACATCCGGTAAAGCCAATATTGAAAAAAATCTTCAGGAATTAGGTTTAAAATTAAATCCCGAAGACCTAAAATTAGTTACCCAACGCATCATTGAATTAGGTGACAAAAAAGAGACAGTTACCAAAGAAGACTTGCCTTATATTATTTCTGATGTTTTAGACAGCCAGACTTATGAAGAAAAAATTATAGTGGAGTCATACGTATTGGTTCATGCCAAAGGAATGCGACCTTCAACTACGCTCTGTTTAAAAATAGATGGTGAAGTAATCGAAGAACATGCTCAAGGCGATGGACAATTTGATGCTTTTATGAATGCTTTAGCAAAAATTTATAAAAGTAAAAAAATGGAATTACCAAAATTAATTGACTATGCTGTGCGAATTCCTCCAGGAAGTAGCTCTGATGCATTATGTGAAACCATAATTACATGGACTAATCATGGAAAAGAATTTAAAACAAGAGGATTAGATTCAGACCAGACAGTTGCCGCAATCATTGCTACACAAAAGATGTTGAATATTGTATAATCCCCTCCCCGACCCTCCCCGAAGGGGAGGGAGACATAACAAAATCGGGATGTGATAAAATTAAAAAAATAACAAATAGTAAATAAACCCAATCCTTCAACATCCAGTCTCCCCCTCCTTCAGAGGGGGGTTGGGGGGAGGAACAAACCCAATCAATATGAAATTTAACATAGCCCTTTTAGCCGGAGACGGAATTGGACCAGAAGTAATTAATGAAGCTGTAAAAGTTTCAGATGCAATTGCAAAAAAATTTAACCACGAAATCAATTGGACTCCAGCTCTTACAGGAGCTTGTGCCATTGATGCTGTTGGCGTTCCTTATCCTGATGAAACACATGAAATCTGTATGAAAGCTGATGCAGTTTTGTTTGGAGCTATCGGACACCCAAAATATGATAACGACCCGAGTGCTCCTGTAAGACCAGAACAAGGTTTATTATTGATGCGTAAAAAATTAGGCTTATTTGCTAATGTACGTCCTACATTTACATTCCCTTCATTGATTGACAATTCTCCTTTAAAAAGAGAACGTATAGAAGGAACAGATTTGATCTTTTTAAGAGAACTTACAGGAGGAATTTATTTTGGTGAAAAAGGAAGAAAAGACAATGGTGAAACTGCATTTGACAATTGTGTTTACACGAGAGCCGAAGTACAACGTTTAGCCAAAAAAGGTTTTGAACTAGCAATGACACGTTCAAAAAAATTATGTTGTGTTGATAAAGCTAATGTATTAGAAACTTCCCGTTTATGGAGAGAAACAGTACAAGCAATGGAAAAAGAATATCCTGAAGTAACAGTAAGCTATGAATTCGTTGATGCTGTTGCAATGCGTTTAGTGCAATGGCCAAACTCTTACGATGTCTTAATTACTGAAAACTTATTTGGAGATATCTTAACAGATGAAGCTTCGGTAATTTCTGGTTCTATGGGATTAATGCCTTCTGCATCGGTAGGAGAACATACATCTTTGTACGAACCTATTCATGGTTCTTACCCACAAGCTACAGGTTTAAATATTGCTAATCCATTAGCAACCGTATTATCTGCGGCTATGATGTTTGAAGATGCTTTTGGATTAAAAGAAGAAGCAGAAGCGATTAGAGCAGTTGTTAATAAATCACTGGAACAAGGAATTGTAACTGAAGATTTAGCTGGAAAAGATGCTAAAGCTTATAAAACCAGTGAAGTTGGAGACTGGTTAGTTGCAAATTTGTAAAACAATTATAATTCTGTAGAGATGCACTGTTGTGCATCTCTACAGAATATCTACCAAACAAAAAAGGTGTCAATAAATTTGACACCTTTTTTTATATTGTAGAAAAAAATATTAATATCCTCCTCTGTTTCCACCACCACGGTTATCTCCACCACGGCTGTTTCCACCACCATAACCACCGCGTGAATCTCCACCACGACTGTTATTGTTAAAACTTCTTCTTTCCCCTTCTGGTTTTGGTTCAGATTTGTTTACTACAATTGCACGTCCTTGAACAGTAGCACCGTTCAATTCATCAATTGCTTTTTGAGCTTCGTCATCATTTGTCATTTCAACAAAACCGAATCCTTTACTTCTTCCAGTAAATTTATCAGTAATGATTTTAACTGAATCAACTGCTCCGTAAGCCTCGAAAGACTCTCTTAAATCTGCTTCCTCAATACTGAATGGAAGACTTCCAACAAAAATATTCATATGTACTTATTTAAATAATAGAACAAATGTAATCTTATTTTATTCTAATCTACTATGGATTAGCTTATTTATGTTTTTTATTTTAAATAGAAAAATAAAAAGAACATCATAAACT
>JBJOQF010000280.1:0-4510 GCA_046050185.1 Bacteroidota bacterium | reverse complement strand
AAATCGTGTATAAGTTTCCTAACGGCTTCAGGCAATATTCGATAATATCATAATCCTGTCCCGAAGTGTCGGGATTGTTCTTTTGATAAAGTTGCCATGCTTTTTCATAGCTTGAAATCGCTTGATTGGTATTGCCAAATTGGTTATTGTAGAAAGCGATATTGCAATTTAATACAACTAAGGCAAGGAGTTCATTTTTGGATTTTAGTTTTGGGTTTTTATAAAATTCCTTTTCGTTTTTGGTGAGATTTTGTAAGTTTTCGGCAGATGGATTTGCTACAAAAACATCAATTGTATGGTATATTTTATCTTCTTGGGTAAGTGCTTTCTGTCCGAATATAGTCAGAGTTGTAAAGAGTAAAAAGAAGAAAATAGGTTTTGCCATTAAAAAGGTTTTTAAACACAAAAGTCATAAAAGAAAGGCAAAAGGCGCAAAAGTTTTGTGAGTTACTAAATTTCAAATAAAACTGATACAGGCTTTTGTGTCTTTTGTGTCTTTTGTGTTGATTTTTTTCACTATTACAAGCTTTTTTTAATCTTCCAGAGCGCTAAAGTATTCATTTACGAATGTCTTTTGTCCTTCATTGTATAAGTTAATGCAATGAAAATTATAGAGTATTCCTTTTGGTTTCTTTAAGAGTTTCATGTACGTTAATATTTGTGCTTGATGAATTGGAGGGAGATTATCTTGTGCTTTTAATTCTACTACAATACAATCTTCTACTAATAAATCACATCTGTAATCCGTTTCAAGTTCATTTCCCTTGAAGTTTATTCTCACTTTCAATTCTGATTTGAATGAAATTCCTCTTAATGTTAATTCTGTTTTTATACATTTATGATAAACACTTTCTAACAATCCAGGACCTAATTCTTTATGGACTTCTATTGCAGCGCCATTTATTTTGTATGTTAAATCCTTTAAATATGTTTTCGTTATTTGCATCATTTTTTCTTTTGTGACTTTTGATTTTCTTTTATGACTTTTGTGTTTAAATTAAAATTTCCGTATCCCATAAAATGAAATGTTTCAGTATTTACATTATTCTGTCTTTTGTGACTTCTGCTTTTCTTTTATGACTTTTGTGTTTAAACTAAAACTTCCATATTCCATAAAACTGAAAATAATTAAAATTCTCCTTGAAATTTATTACATAACGTGCTCCTAAACTTGGACCAATTCTAGCTGCACCAATCGTTAAATCAAAAAGTAAACCTGTTTTTAAATTGGTAAAAGAGTTGGAAACCGAATTGGATTTCTGGGTTGTGCTAATTAAAAAATTATCCGTTAAGCCTTCATAGGTTTCTATTTTTTGGTTTTGTTCCTGCTGATCCGAAATATTGAAGTTAGCTTGTAATCCAGCTCCAATCCCAATATAATTATTGATATTGTATCGAACCAGAACTGGGATTTCCCAATTGACATTTTGGTTATTGGTAACTTTTGTGGTGCGTTGCAGTTGTCGAACACCATTAGCAGTTGTGATGAATGTTTCATTTACAGCAATTGAACTGTCAAAGGAATGAATACTGTTTACGAATTCAGCCTGCCAATAATAGCGATAGGATTTGAAAGGCGAAATGGTTGCGCCAACAAAATAGCTTTTGGAGTTTTCTAAATCCGGATACAAATTATACCCTGCTTTAGCACCAATGGATATTCCGGGTAAGAATCGGGTAGTGGCATAATTAGTAATAATAGGTTCGTTTTTGTCGAAAATTATTGCGGTTCTACTTTTGGTTTTGGTTTTGTGAAAGTCTTTATTGAATTTCATGGAGTATTTTACAAAGCCTTTGGTACTGTCAATTTCTTTTACATTTTTTTGAGTGCTACCCGGGAGGTAAATGTTTTTAAAGGTAAAAAAAATCTGTTTTTGTTTTATAATCGTGTCTAAACAACTCGTTGTGGGTACTTCTCCTTTAGGGCAAATAGGACATTTTGGATACATATCTTCAACTTGAAATGTTTTCTTGTCGAACATATCCGGAATATCAGTTTCCAGACGAATCATTCTTGCCGGGCCTTCACCATTATTCTGGAAGCGGGTTTTAAAGTTGACTCTCTTGAAACGCACTAATCTGTAATTCATGAAACTTCCGTTAGAGCCCATTTTGTTTGGGTCGTGCGAAGTGACAATTTCCATTTCCAGATTTTTTATTTTGTGGTTTTTGAAGCTTCGGTTAGGGACAAATATACCGCGCATGGTTACAGTTGCGCTGGTGTCTTTGATCATTTCAGGAGTAGTTTTGAAGGTGTAAAAAACATTTCGGGTTTCCGTTGGATTGCTGTCGTCAAATTCCAGAATAGAAACGTTTTTGTACGTTTTATGAGCTTCTAACAGCGTGGCGTCTAAATCCTCTTCGGTGGTGGTGGTTTTGTATTTTTTGGCTGGAGCCAAAGTTTCATTGGATGCCAAATACGAATTAGAATTGTCCAGGTCATTTATGGATACAACGGTGTTTTCCTTGATTTCGCGTTCGCCGGCATGTGTTCTAAAATCAACCAATTCGAAGTTGTTGTTTTTGAATTGTTTTTCGTTGTAAAAAAGATACAATTTACCGCTGCTCACATAGTTTTCCAGATTTTGGTAACTTAAGATAACAACCATTTCCTGTTCCGGGATGGGATCGCAATTTTTTTGAATGGATAATCCGTTTTGGTCTTCGATAGAAGCAATGTCTTGGTAAAGATCATCGGAAGTTTCGTTTATGGCTACTTTTTTTGGTCTTGTTGCCGGAGGTTTTCCGTTATCGTAATTATTAGTTACGGCTAATCGTGCGGTATAGGTTCCTTTAGTTTTATAGACATGTTTGGGTTCAGCTTCTTTGCTATAATGACCGTCACCCATTTCCCATAAATAGGAGTAGCTGGGTTTTGGTGCGCCGGCTATTGGAATTAGTGGTGGTGTTTCTGGTTTGAAAGAAACGAGTTTCCCTTTTTGATTGTAAGTAATATTTGCTCTTCGGGTTATGGTGTCTTTTGCTTTTGTTTGGGAATAAAAGGAAAAAGAGGTTAGAAATAATAGGAAGCATAATAGTTGTTTCATAATCAGGGTAGTTTTTAGCCCTGATAGCAGTGAAAATCCTTTTTGTTCCGCTTTTTCAGCGGACAAAAAGATTGAAACGGATAGCAGGATTAGCTCCTGATTGCCACGTCGTTCCTTCTCGCAATGACTCAGGATAAATTCAAAAATATTTTTAAATGTAAAAAAAAGTGGTGAGCAAATCACCACTTTTTAAAAAATTTATTTTGTAAGTTATTGTATTGCATTGATTGCTGCTACTAATTGAGCTTCAGTTCCTAGCGTTGTTTCGGCTAAAGTGAACGTATACACATCATTTGCTTGAACGGTTACGGCTTTGATAGCGTATCTCCATTGTCCGTTATCTTCGGTTGCAAAAATCACGTGGCATGCTAGTCCTACTGGAATTTGACCGTAATGTTCGCTGAATAATCCGGCTGCAGTGTAGGTATCTAATTTAGCTAAAGCATTTTGTCCTTCGCCGTCGTATGATAAATAAATGGCGCTGTTATTGTTGTCATAACCATCAGGAGCATCAGCAAGGATTGTGGTTCTTGGTCTTGGGTCGCTGTAAAATTTATCTACATTTGTCCATCCAAAGTTTCCAAAAGAAACATAATAATTGTTTCCTTCTGCTTGTACACCACCTTTTCCTCCGTTTGTCCCGGCTGCATCTCTGGCATCTTTCCAAGCCAAGTCTCCATTATCATCTAGAATTCCATTCCATAATATCATTGCTGGATCTACACCGTCAGTTAAACTCGCAGGAACCGTTAGATTAATGTTGCATGTGGTTGCCAGTTCAACTCCGCCTTGTGTTGCCTTGATGAAGAATTCTCCGCCAGAAATCAATAAATTTCTATTTCCATCTCCCATAATACCCATGGTAGGTTTGTTAGTTATCAGCATATTTCCTTTGTCAAACAGTTCAACAAATTCTATGTTAACGGTTCCTGTTACTGGGTTTCCTGCTTTGGTCAAACAGTCACCGTTGATGTTTATTTTAACTCCTTTTGCAGAGGTTAAAGTAATTACTCCTGTTCCTGCGGTCATTGTGAAATTTTGTGTTTTTGCGTCTAGAGCTTCTTTTCTTACTGCTGCAAATTCTGCTGCTGTTGCTGGTGTAATTGTAGTGTCATCATCATTGTTACAGCTAACTAATGCAATTGTTGCTAAGAATAAAAGTCCGATGTTTTTAAAATTTGTTTTACTTACAAGTTTCAAATTGTTTTTTTGGTGTGTGTGAATCGTTGATTTCATGATTTCTAATTTTTTAAATTGTTTTTTTCTAATTGTTTTTTTTAATAGATACTTTTTGTTTTGTAATTGTTACCCCAGTTTCCCAAATTATTTTTTGTTGATTTGTTGGGCTTCATTCTTATATCAACTGTCTTGTTATTTTGTTACCCTTAAATTTTATTTTTTTTCAGAGGTTAGATAATTTCAAGTTGTTTAAAGAACGTTTACATCTTTATATCAACTGTCTT
>JBJOQF010000279.1:0-2921 GCA_046050185.1 Bacteroidota bacterium | reverse complement strand
GTGGATGAATCAGGATCTATTCCATCACCATTATGTGCTGTACTTATAATATTAAGGTCATGCAATGTAACTTGATTGCTGTATATATAATGAATTGTCCAACAGGGTGCGTTTTCTATATTAAGCCCCTGTATGTTTATATTTTGTCCATTCATTATACAAATCAATCGCCCACGCCCTCTGAGACCAAGTACCTTAACAATTGCATCGCCAAGTTTAGAACCACCTCCATAAACAGTACCTTTCCCTTCTATGCTTAGATTTTTCACGTTGTATTTTTCATTTCTGTCAAGCGTACCTGCATTTAGTAAACTTGCCAGTGTTTTCATCTCCCAACCTTCAAATCTGTTCAGTATTAATGGATAATAATCCTGCATATCAGTACTGCCTTTAAGCGTTCCTCCTTCGGCAATATATAAAGTCATATCGCTTTTCAAGTAAAGTGCTCCGCTCATAAATACACCTGCCGGTATATAAACAGTTCCGCCTTTTGTACAGGCATCAATGGCCTTTTGTATAGCAAGTGTATTTTTTGTTACCCCATCTCCTTTTGCTCCGTAGTCCAAAATATTGAAAACCTTCCCAACAGGCTTGGTTTTACATTTGACAAAACCACTTGCAGCAGATAGTTTCCCTTCTTTGTTTTGCGCCTTAATAGAAAACGAATAGATTTTCCCAGCGGTTAGATTTTGTACTGTAAAGTTAGTTTTTGTAGAAGTCCCTACATACTTCCCGTCTTTAAACACCTGATAAGCTGATATCTCCTTATATTGAAGCGGCTTATCCCATAATAACGTTACTGTTTTAGAAGTGATACTTGCATTTGGAATAATAAGGTTTCGTGATACAGGTACATTCTGTGCGATAACAGTTGTTAATGAACAAAATAGCAGGAAAATAAAACAACTTCTTCTTAAGTATAATATACAATTCATGTTTTGGGGAAATTTACTTATTTATTGTGATTTTAAAAATTCGATATTTTTAAAAAATGTAGTCAACCAGTAGTATATAGATTAAAAAGTAACGCATTGTATCTTTACTTTAAGACAATTACAACCTATACTTTACAAGACCTTAGTCGATTAGCTGGTTGTTTACCGTAACATTTTTAAGGGATATTCCCTGTATTAAGCTTTTGTCAATTGAACTATTTTTAGCTTCAATATTTAAATTTTCAAATGAAAAATTTGACAATCGAACGTTAGGATCACTTTCTACACCGTAAAATGTTTCACATTTAAGATCAATGTTCTTTAAAGTGATATTTTCACAAAATGACTTTGGCATATCTTTTCGCCCTTTTAAATCAAAAAATTGTTTCCATTTAAAAACTTCGAGAAAAACATCCGCTTGACCCTTAATGTTTTCAAGTCTAACAAACTCATATTTTTGTGGCGTATCAGGTCTCATTTTAAACCATAACAATCTTGCAGCTCCATTAGTATGGCAGTTGCGCATGATCACATTTTTGTTATGAATTGCTTCACTACCATTTGTTAATGCCGAATGACAAAAGCCAAAATCACAATTTTCAATTATAATATTAGTGTTAGGACCATTATTTTTATCCTCGTCAGCCCAAGGGCCTTTTCCTCCTTTTAGCGCTATTGCATCATCATTTACGGACATATAACATCCTTTTACCAGCACATTTGAACAGGCATCAATATCAATTGCATCTGTACTTGGGGCTTTGATACTAATATGAGGAGAAAAAATATAGAGATCAAGTAGCTTTACATTGTTGCATTTATAAAAATGATTCGTCCAGAAACCTGAATTAATTAATTTCACATCTTGAAATTGTACATTATTAGAATTCCAAACAAAAACTAATCTTGGTCTTGACACTTCAAGATTGGTACATTTTGGATTTATTTTTCGTCTTTCCCAAAAAGCTTTCCAATAATTTAGCCCATTCCCATTTATTGTTCCTTTTCCCGAAATGGAAAAACCATCAACTCCGTAGGCATTTACCAAAGCTGGGAAATAATCAAGATTTTGACCTTCCATTCTTGAAGGCATAATAGGATAATTAGCAATATCATCCGATCCCTTTAGAACTCCGCCCTCAGAAACATATAAATGAGTTTTAGGTTTAAAAAACAAAGCCCCACTAAGAAAAACTCCTTTAGGTATTACTATTACTCCACCACCCTTTTTTGCTGCCTTATCAATAACCGCTTGTATCTTGCTGGTCTGGATTATTGTACTGTCATTAATTACTCCATAATCAGTAATCATAAATTTTTTACCCAAATCTTTTAATTCAATTTTAGTTGAATTACTAAACCAATTAGGAATTACAGACCCATCAGGGAATAAATCTTTATTGTTGTCCTGCGAAAATGCAATTTGTGAAAATCCTAAAATGCAAATAACTAAAGCGAAAATGTTTTTCATTGAATGTATTATATTGTGTTTATATCTTGCTTCTATATGTATGACAAAGTCACGCACATACAAACTTGTCTGGCTCTATTGGGCTGACAAAAATAAGATTTTATCTTTATCAAATAAATAAAGATTTAGTATAAAAAGTCGTTGTTACAATTATTAAAAACGTCAGTTTGAGTGTTTTTTATGCAGTAAAAACAGAACAAAAAATGTGCCGAAAACCGTTTTCATTAAAATTTTTCGAATTCTAGATACAATTTTCTTCTCGAAGCTTCGGTAGAAAATCATTCGAAATGACGAAAAATTATCATCATAACCAATTCTAACTAACAGGAAGGATTTATTATTTAATAGCCCAATAATCTATAACTGTGACTTTCTCAGGAGCAGGATTTAACAACGCTACAAAAGCTTTGTGATCCGGATGAATGAGATAAGCATCTCTATCACTCTCACTACTGAATGTAAGTATAAAACAATGCGTCAAGCCATTGTTCAAATTTTCAGGACTGTTATTGGTT
>JBJOQF010000278.1:0-4182 GCA_046050185.1 Bacteroidota bacterium | reverse complement strand
TACTTTTTCTACGGGCGCTGTAAAAACTCGGTGTAACTTTACAGTGTTTGTAGCCATATTTTTTCTTTTTTATAGTGTCAAATTTAAATCAATATTTTCAATTTTCTGAAAGTCGATGAGTGTCGCTGTAAATCTAACGACAGTTCGTCTAAAAACCTTCTTACAAACATTATTTTGTTAATAAGTAAGTAAATATATGGGATTTAAACTATAATTGAAATTCTTTTTAAGAAAAGTCATTTTTCATTCTTAAAAGAAAATAAGGGGTAAAAAGTACTGTCAGAGCAGGATTGTTTGTGTTTACGGACAAATCGGAGTGTATTGTAAGTTCTCTGGTGCTTGTTTGCAACGAACTTATCAGTCAATGTTGGATATTTACATCGAACTTAACCCATGACTTTGCGAACCGCCGAGTATGTGACACGTAAGCTCGGTGATGTACTCAGGTTTATATTTTTAATTGGTTTTCGTGAATATAAATATTTGAGAAGTATACTACATCAGTTTCTGCTAGAACAGTCTACTCGATTAACGGTCGTTGTTTTTGCTCAATAAACATTTTCATAATTGATTTTATTTATGCTCATGATGATCTTTTAAGTGTTGTTGCAATAAATCTTTTCCATAATCATTGCCGTTAGGTGTTCTTGTCATTGTATGAATATGGTTTCTAGTTGCCTCCCTGCTTTGGCTTTTTACTCCTACTGCACCTTGATGGTCAAACTCTATCAAAACCACTGGGCTATGAATCCGATAATAAAATACAGCCTCTTTGTCAGTTTTACCAACCCAAGCAAAGTATGTATTATCCAATTGTTTTCTAATGTCTTCCATTTTTACTTTAGAGTGTCCTTCATCCATATTTGAAATATATTGGTTTATCAAATCCAATAATTTCGTTTTTTGTTCTTCGTTCATTGCTGAAACTGCCAAACCCTGATAGTCTATGGTTTTATTGTCCGAAAAGGCCTCAGCCTGTATGTCATTTCTTTTTTTATCAGCTGATAAAGTGGCTTGTTTTTGTTGTTCGACAGTTAGCGATTGCATAAAAGCCAAGCCAATATTTTGCTCATCTTGGAAAAGTGTATTTCCCTTATATTTCCCAGAAGTTGTTACAATAGGTTCGCCACCCATAAAAGTTGGCGTCATTACTACTTGGTCACCCAATATGAAGTAATTGATAACCAAATGATGTCCGTCAATTTGCCAACCCCAAGGTTCCGTTGTCGATGGCTTGCCCATTATAGTAAAATAATAAAGTTCTTCATCGTAGCGTGGGTCATTATTATCAAGTTCTCTTAGCGTTTGGTCGGTCTTCATTATATCTTTGCTTAGTTTTAAGCCTTTGGCACTTAGAGCTTTTTGCATCAAACCAAACGCTAATTTTCGTTGTGTTTGACTCATTTCTTTAATGCTAATTCCTTGGCGTGTGTATAAACCATTGTCCATATTTGCCCACTTTTGCCATTCGTTATTTTGAATTTCAAACTGTGTTTTTGTTAATTGTTCATTATTCAAAGATTTCAAAAAGTTTTCAGCTGCTTTTTTTATAGGCTTAGTTGTTATACCAGTAGCTTGAATTGGAAATAAACCTTTTTCAACGCCGTTGGACGTAATAATTCCTTGAAATGGTTTGTTTATATTTTCGTTTTCAGCTTTCAAAAAGTGTTCTTTTAAAGTCGCAAAATTTGGTTGGGCATAAATAGAATTCGTTTGTTTGCAAAACATTACAAACAATAAAACAATTATAAGAGATGTTATTTTTTTCATTATTTAATTATCTTTGATTACTAAATGTTAGTTACTCATTAAAAGAGTGTAAATATAGATTAGTTTGTATATATTCACAATAAGGTACTTTAAAGTGGTTTACTTACTTTAAAGTAAGTAGATTGGTAATCAGTGATTTATGGATAAAATAAATATTTTAGAATCAGATTTGGACATTAAAAATTGTCCTGTAAGAAAAATATTGGACCGCTTTGGCGACAAATGGTCTTTGCTTGTTTTACTTATTTTAGGAAAAAAGGAAACATTACGTTTTAATGAAATCAACAAAGAAATTGGTCCAGACATTTCGCAAAAAATGTTGACAGTTACATTAAGAACTTTAGAAGCCGATGGGTTTTTGAAGCGAAAAAGTTATGCTGAAATCCCACCGAGAGTAGAATATACAATTACGGATTTAGGTAAATCACTTGTTCCTCTTATTGATAATTTAGAAAAATGGGCAAAGTTGAATATGTCTGCTATTGAAAAGTCGAGAGAGAAATTTATTAAGATCTAATTTTACCTGTGTCGTTGAATGCAGGGTGCTTTTACAATGACCGCTAACAGTCAAACCGTCTAATAACCTAAAACAACCTTCTGAGAATCGCCTATCTTATGTTTTTCAAAGATAGGAGTCAGATACAAAAACTCTGCTGCGTAAAGTCTCCGTGCACTCGGTGTCGGTGGTGTACTTAGGTTTATATTTTTAATTGGTTTTCGTGAATATAAATATTTGAGAGGCGCACTCCGTTCTGTTAGTGCGGAGCCGTCTACTCGATTGTGTGAGGTTCCTTATAGTTTACTTTTTAAATCCATCATTCCATGAAGAATTCTTGCGATTTCTATTTCGTTCTTTGATATAATTGAATAGAAGATAATATGTTCACCTGATTTAAAACCTAATATTCCTTTCGTTACTATATCATAGTTTCTACCAAGTTCTGGATTATTTGCTAAATCATCACATGATGCCATAAGTAAATCATAATACTTTTCAGCTAGCATTTCAGACCAAGTTCCGATTGTATAATCCCAAATTTCAGATAAGTCATCAACAGCTTTATTTGTTAAATAATATTTAGCCATTTCATTTTTTTCTTGCTTTTAAAACGTCAAGATATTTTTCAGCATCAAAATCTACTGCACGTCCACTTTCAATTCCATCATTGATCGCTTTTCTTAAAGCTACAATTTTATTTTCCTCATCTTCTAAAAGACGAAGCCCGGCTCTGACAACTTCGCTTGCGTTATTGAATCTTCCTTCATTTACACTGTGTTCGATAAAACTTTCGAAATGATTACCAAGCGATATAGAAGTATTTCGTCCCATAATTTTTTTTAGCTAAGTTACCAAAAAGTGGTAACTTTTCAAATTATTACGGATTTTTTTTGGAATCTCACATAAAGTTTAGCCCAACGTCAGACTGTGAAAAAACCTCTGTTTGATTATAAACTAATATAGAAAAATAGTGTTATAAAAACAGGAATTTCCACTTGTGCTCCCTTGCAATGAGTACCAGCTTACTTGTGTGTACTGTACTAAACAAAGCGTTTGCAACGCGGCTATATAAACAGATTACTGGAAAAAATGGTCGATGCCAATCCAAAACTGGGGATTAATCCTCAACCAGTTCTTAACTATATTTGAAAAAAGGGTTCAACTTTAATTTGAACTGCCCCCAAAAAGTTACACACTTTTTAGGATAGTGTCTCTATAAATTCATTACCTCATTCATCTGAACAAAAATCGCTCCTAATCCAAGTATTCCTAGCATCAATTCTTTGTTTGCTTCATTTCGCTAATTTCATTTTAAGAAAGCAATACTGATTAAAAGTTGTTTTTTTAAATCTATTAAATTTTTATTAAGTTGTTAAAATCGAAGAAGTTAAACTTTTTTACATTAGTGCACCATTTATCACTAAATTCAGTATTTTTGCATAGTGAACAAATCAGTAAACATAGCGACAATTTTTCCCAAACAATTATTTTGGGATATGGATCCTAATAAACTTAATCTTTCTAAAGATAAGGCTATTATTATTCCAAGGGCTTTGTTTGCAACAACTCCAGATACATTTGAAACAGATATTCTAAAATTAGAAGCACTATATTCTGCTAAAGATATTGTTAAATACTTAAAATTAACAACAGAGAATATCAGTAACAAAGTTTGTATAAGTGTTGCAAAAAGATACAATGTAAAGCCATTTCTTCGTTTTTCGCTATAATGTATGAAGGCAGTTACTCAAGCAATAATTAAAGCCATTATAGAATTACAAACATTGCCAACAGTATCAAAATTTACTTTAGGTGGTGGTACAAATCTAGCATTACAATTCAATCATAGAGTTTCTGATGATATTGATTTCTTTTACGATGGAATAATTGGCAAAGAAGGGTTTAAAAATATC
>JBJOQF010000277.1:0-6593 GCA_046050185.1 Bacteroidota bacterium | reverse complement strand
ATCAACATTTTTTAAGTTATGTACTTGTGCGCCTTTGATAATAATATTTTTCTTTGGATCTAATGTAGAAAGGTCAACTTGCATAAAAACAATTAATTTTTACAAAAGTAATCAATTTTCATCGGAGAAAAAGGGGTGAACAAATCACAAATTTAGAATTGTTTATAGAATGAAATCATAAATCTAATTCTCGGAATCCTTAAATTCATTATTAAATAAGTTTTTCAATCATTTTTTTATACTTAATGAAGAATAGTTTTAAAAAATATTTTTTTGTCTAGTTATTGCGTATATTTATACTCCATATAACATAAAATTCAAATTAATTTTAACATTTTTATGCTACAGATGTTAATTTTTCTTAATTTAATTTGCTTGTTAAAATAATTATTTGCTAAATTTGAGCATTAAAATAACCCTAATTAATCATTAGCCTATAGTATAAAACTACTTTTTAGAGAAAACTCTCCAATTTAATTAAAAACTAAAAAGTATAACTATGGCTAATACACAACTTCCAGACGCATTATTGGTTCAGAATTATGTTGCAGGTAATGAAGATGCCTTAGCTTCATTAATCAAAAGACATGAATCAAAAATTTATGGTTTTATATATTCTAAAATCTCTGATAGAGATATTTCGAATGATATTTTTCAAGATACCTTTATTAAGGTAATACGAACCTTAAAATCAAATTCTTATAATGAAGAAGGAAAGTTCTTACCATGGGTAATGAGAATTTCTCATAATCTTATTGTAGATCATTACCGAAAAACTAAAAAAATGCCTATGTTTAGAGAAACAGAGGAGTTTTCAATTTTTTCAATAATGTCAGATGACTCTCTTACAATAGAAAATAAAATAATATCAGAACAAGTCGAAATGGATTTGAAAAAACTTATTGAGGAGCTTCCTCTAGATCAAAAAGAAGTTTTGGTCATGAGAATGTATCAGGATATGAGTTTTAAAGAAATTTCTGAAACTACAGGAGTAAGTATCAATACTGCTTTGGGCAGAATGCGTTATGCTTTAATGAATTTAAGAAAAGTTATAGATAAACATCAAATTGTTTTGACTAATTAACAATAAAAGTAATTTTGCTCCGTTGTAATATAAAAATAAATTTATTACAATATGGCAAAAATTTACTCTAAAAAATCATTAGCTACTAAGAGCATGAAACCAAAGAAAGAAATCGTTTCTTTTTTATTGAATTATTCAAAAGCGTTAAGCATAATAAAAGTAGAAGATAAAAGTTTCGAAATTATAGCTAATTAAAAACAATAATCCATTTAAATATTGGATTTCATTGTATTGAAAAAATTCAAGGTTCTATTTTTTAGGACTTGAATAACCGGATTCCACTAATTTTAGAATAAAATTAGTGGAATCTCTTATTTAAAAGAGTTTTGTTTTTTGTAATACTCATCTAAAACTGATTTTCTTCCAATAGTTTGGGTAATAATGTCTTTGTCTAAATCCCAGCCACGTGCTGGAGAATATTCTCGTCCGTACCAAATGATTTGTAAGTGTAAATCATTCCATATTTCTTCCGGAAAAATTCGTTTTGCATCCTTCTCCGTTTGAATCACATTTTTTCCATTGGTCAAATTCCATCGGTACATTAATCGATGAATATGGGTGTCTACTGGAAAAGCAGGAACGCCAAAAGCTTGTGACATAACAACACTTGCGGTTTTGTGTCCTACGGCTGGTAATTCTTCTAAAAACTCAAAACTCTGCGGTACTTTTCCACCATGTTTATCAATTAAAATGTGAGATAAACCGTGAATGCCCTTTGATTTCATTGGCGATAAGCCGCAAGGCCGTATGATTTCCTTAATTTCTTCTACTGACATTTTTATCATATCATACGGATTATCCGCTTTAGCAAAAAGCAAAGGTGTAATTTGATTCACCCGAACATCCGTACATTGTGCCGAAAGTAAAACGGCAATCAATAAAGTATAAGGATCTTTATGGTCTAATGGAATAGGAATCGTTGGATACAATTCTTTTAACGTATTTATAACAAATGTTACACGTTCTTGTTTATTCATTTTTGTATTTTTATAGAGAGTAAAAATAATGTAAATTCTATTATGTGCCTAATTCAGTTTTGCATTACAATCCCGAAACTTCGGGACTCATTTTACGGCTTTTTTTCTAAGCAATTACAAGAAAAATAAAATATAAAAATTCCGGGGTTTTCACTTCACCCTTTGGTAAATATAAAAACTAACACCTAAACCTAATATATGACAACATTAAAAAAAGGAGATAAAGCACCCAGTTTTTCTGGTCTGGATCAAGAAGGAAAATCACATCAATTAGCTGATTATAAAGGAAAAAAATTAGTTGTATTCTTTTATCCAAAAGCGAATACACCGGGTTGCACTGCCGAAGCTTGTGATTTAAGGGATAACTTTGAGCGTTTCAAAGCTAATAATTACGAAATTTTAGGTGTAAGTGCCGATGCACAAAAAGCTCAGGCTAAATTCAAAGAAAAATATGATTTTCCTTTTCCATTATTAGCTGATGAAGATAAATCAGTAATTGAAGCTTTTGGAGTTTGGGGACCAAAGAAATTTATGGGAAAAGAATATGATGGTATTCACAGAACTACTTTTGTGATAGATGAAAACGGAATTATAGATGAAGTGATCTCTGATGTAAAAACCAAAGCACATGCGGCTCAGATTTTAAAGTAAGTGTTCAGTATCAGTCTTTAAGGATCAATTACTGCAATTGCAAATAAGTGTACAAAAAACTGAAATCAAATTATGACAAACAAAATAAAGTCCAGAGTTGAGGTGTTAGACCTCAATTCTGAACTTTGTATTATAATTTAAATCAAAATTTCACTACTGATTCGGATAGTTATCAGTACTAGCAGCTGAATACTAAAAACGGATTACTGACGACTATTCACTAATTACTTTCTTTCAATAATTTACTTGGGTCATACCCAAAAAGGTGATGCTCCTTGATTATTTCAGCAATACCGGAAGGAAGCATATTTTCCCATCCGGGTTTTCCTCGGCTTATCATATTAAGTACTTCACGAGAAAACACTTCTAATATATTAGGGTCATAATCTACAATATCAACAACTTTACCATTGAACTTGAAGAACTTGTACAATTCTTTCATTCTAGGATGTACTTTCAAATTGTCTGAAGTAATAATTTCACCATTTTCACCCATCATTGGATATAAAAAGACTTTCATATCACGGTAAAATAATTTTCCAAAAGCTTCCAGAATCCCACCACTTAAATGGCGATAGTATTTTTCGTCAAAAATATCCACTAAATTATTTACACCCATTGCTAATCCCATTCGTGCTTTGGTGTAATTGGCAAAATATTCAACTACTTTATAGTATTCTTGGAAATTAGAAATCATTACAGTTTGCCCTAATGAACAAAGTAATTCAGCACGATCCATAAAATCTCTTTCGTCAATTTCACCATCTGAGCGTAAATTCGAAAGTGTAATTTCAAAAACAACAAGTGTATTGTCGATTTCTACTTTATTCTCATTCAGAAACATTTTTAATGATTTCTCATACATGTCCATGTTTACTTTCGTAACCGGACGAAAACTTCCTCTAAAAGCAAGAATGTTTTTTTTGTATAAAATGGCTGCAGGAAGAATGTTTTTTCCATCAGGATTAAACATAACCGCATCAGTCATTCCATTTTTGACTAGCTGTAAACTCATCAAACGATTATCTACATCTGCAAAACATGGACCTGAGAAATTAATAGTGTCTATTTCTAGCTGATCTTTATCTAAATGATCGTATAAATAACGCAATAAACGTTTTGGGTCATTGTATTTATAGTAAGCACCATAAATTAAATTTACACCAAGAATACCAAGTGTTTCTTGTTGTAATCGAACATCCGTTTCTTTAAAACGAATATGAATAATAATTTCATTGTAATCCTCTTCTGGTTCAATTTGATAGCGAATACCAACCCAACCATGTCCTTTAAATTGTTTTGCAAAATCGATAGTAGCAACCGTATTAGCATAGCTAAAAAACATTTTATTAGGATGCTTTTCTCTACTTAAACGTTCTTCCATAATAGCTACTTCATGGTCTAACATTTTTTTCAATCTGCTTTCGGTTACATAACGTCCATCTTTTTCTATACCATATACAGCATCACTAAAATCTTTGTCATAGGCTGACATCGCTTTTGCAATAGTTCCCGAAGAACCACCTGATCTAAAAAAATGTCTTACAGTTTCTTGCCCAGCACCAATTTCCGCGAAAGTTCCGTAGATATTTTCATTCAAGTTGATACGAAGTGCTTTGTCTTTTATGGAAGGAATTTGCTCGATGACTTTGTCACCTTTTAGTTTTATTTCAGTACCCATTTTATTTTAAATATGGCTAATATGTTACAAAGTTAATTAAATAGGTTTCTAATGAAAGAGAATTAACCCTATTTTTGTAAAAAAATCTAATAGAATTGAAGGTATATTTTTTAGGCACCGGTACATCACAAGGAATTCCTGTTATAGGGAGTAATCATCCAGTATGTAAAAGCACTGATTTTAAGGATAAAAGACTACGGGTTTCGGTTTGGATTTCATGGAATAATCATTCATTCGTAATCGATTGTGGCCCTGATTTTAGACAACAAATGCTTTCTTCAAATTGCCAAAAAGTTGATGGTATCCTATTTACTCATGAACATTCAGATCATACTGCTGGTTTGGATGACATTCGTCCGTTTAATTTTAAACAAGGCGAGATTCCAATATATGCCCATCAAAGGGTGATTGATAATCTAAAAAAACGTTTTGATTATGTTTTTGAAACCGTAAACAGATATCCGGGAGCACCTTGTGTAGCAACAATTGAGGTAGTCAATAATAAGCCATTTTCTATTGGTGGTAAAATGGCCATTCCTATAAATGTGATGCATGCTGGACTTCAAGTTTTTGGGTATAGAATTGATAATTTTGCCTATTTGACAGATGTGAAAACAATTGAAGAAAGCGAAATTGAAAAATTAAAAAATCTAAAAGTATTGGTGATAAATGCTTTGCGTGAAGAATCTCATATAGCGCATTTCAATTTGCAGGAAGCATTGGATTTTATAACTTTGGTTCAACCTGAAAAAGCTTATATTACTCACATCAGCCATATTCTTGGTTTTCATGAAGAAGTTCAAAAAAGACTTCCAAAAAATGTTTTTCTGGCTTATGATAATCTACAAATTACAATTTAATTAATCTTAAAAATGAAAAAATCATTATTCCTTTATGCTCTTATTCTTGCAATACTTATGAATATTTATACTTACATGTTCTTGAGTAAAGAAGTAACTTTTGAACAGGATAGATATAAAAAGGTAACCACAAAGTTGAAAGACAGTTTGAATTCTGTTAAAAATAAATTATCGGATGCTAACTATTTTTCTTTGGAAAAAAATGAAAATGCACAAAATTATTTTGAATCTTCAAACTCAGGAAAGATAATTCAATATGAAAAATTAATTCCCGTTGTAACTGAGAAATTATTGGATTATAATTCAAATCCTAATGGAAATCCATACGTAGGTCAGGATAAAATTGGGGCTAATAAATTCATCATCAATAAAGTTAAAATCTTGAATCATCGTTGGATTATTGCTGATTTTAGTGATGGGGAAATTTGGGGTGAAGTGTTGTTAAAATACTTTGTCAATGCTGATGACAGTATTTCTTTTGAAGTGAATCAATCGCTGTTGTATCAGAAATAAAAAATTCAGTTTTCAGTCGCAATATTAAGTTTCATTTCGACTGAAAACTGAAAATTAATTTTCAAGAAGCCAATTCTTGAAATCATAAAAATTTTGTGGGGCTACGCCATGACCTACAGGGTACTCTTTGTAGGTAGAATGAATGCCTAATTTTTCCAGAAATGGTTTTGTTTTCCGAGCCCATTCCACAGGGATTACTTGATCAACAGTTCCGTGAGAGTGAAATATTTTAAGTTTTGTAAAATCATTTCTCAGATAATTTTCTTCCAAAATAGGTTCACTTACATAACCACTCAACGCAACTACTCTTTGCACTTTATCAGGATGCGATAAAGCTATTGCATAACTTAAAATGGATCCTTGGCTAAAGCCAACCAAAGTCACATTTTTAGCATCTATAGGATAAGTTTGAATTAATTCGTCAATAAATTGAGCGATTAAATCCCTTGAAACTTTTGCCTGTTCATGATCTGAAAATTTATTTTGATCCGCATCAAAATTGATGGCATACCATGCATAAGCACCATATTGTATGTTATACGGAGCCCTTGCTGAAATAATGTAATATTCCTCTGGAAGTTCAGTTGCAAATGAAAATAAGTCTTCTTCGTTGCTGCCGTAACCATGTAATAAAAGTAAAAGTGGGTTTTTGTCTAATTTTATTTTAGGTTCTCTTATTTTATATTCTAAAGATAAATTCATTTGATTATGATATATTTTTAAGCCATTTTTGGAAATAAGTTCCCAATAAAGGAATCGGTTTTGTTTCGCCTTTTATAGCACTTGTAATACCATAAGACCATAAAACAAATACAAAAATCCACATA
>JBJOQF010000276.1:0-2790 GCA_046050185.1 Bacteroidota bacterium | reverse complement strand
TTAGGCTTTTTTGTTAAATAAATTGTGCTTAAAAAACTAAATCAACATTTAATTCAAATTCATCGTAAATTGTTTTATCTCCCAAATCATCAAAATAACTACCGGAGCCGTATTTGATGTCATATTTTGTTCGGTCTATTTTTAAAGCAGCAGTTGCTGAATTTCCTTTTACAATTAAATCAAATTTCACAGGATTAGTAACTCCTTTTATTGTTAAATCAGCAGTGACAGCATAAACGTTATTGCCTTTATCTCCAATGCTTTTAAAAACTAAATTTGAAGTATTGTATTCATCAATACCAAAAAATTCATCTGATTTTAAATGACCTTCCAATTTTATTTTTGATTTTCCTGTTTGATCGGTATTTGTCAGTGATTTCATATCAGCAGTAAAATTTCCTCCAACCACTTTACTGTTTTTGAAAATAAGGTATCCGTCTTTTAGTTTTACTGTTCCTTCATGCTGACCAGTAACCTTTTTTCCAACCCAATTAATTTTACTTTTAGTAACATCAATTTTAGTAGTTTGTCCATCTACTTTTATAAATGTAAAAACGAGTATTAGAACGAGACTAATTTTTTTTAAATTTTTCATGATGATATTTTTAAGTTAAAAGTCAAAGCTGAATAATAAAATAGTGATCCAAATTTATTTATTCAAAATCAAAGTTACAAAATCAATTTCAAGTTTAAAAAGTTGATTAGCTATATCTTAGTTAATTTTTATAATGATTTTATGATGTGAAATTATTAATTAAAATACATTCTTAATAAAACAATATTTAAGGGAGTTTTGCTGTCGGTTTTTATGAAAAATTCATTTGATTGTAAAAAGAAACCCCAACAGGAAACTGTTGGGGTTTGCAATTATTTAAAAAAAATATTAGAATGTCAAAGCGACAGCTAATTCAAAATCATCAGCGATAGCTTTGTCTCCTATACTACTGAAGATACTTGCAGAATTATATTTGATATCGTATTTTGTTCTGTCTATTTTTAATGAAGTTGCAGCAGAATTAGCTGTAGTTGCAAGATCAAAAGTAATAGGATTAGTTATTCCTTTTATTGTTAAATCACCAGTTACAGTGTAAACATTAGGAGCTTTTACAGATACTTTTTTGAAAACTAATGCTGCAGTTGGAAATTTTTCAGTTCCAAAAAAATCTTCTGATTTCAAGTGACCGTTTAATTTTCCTTGCCATTCTCCTTGAATATCTGTTGCAGTCAATGAAGACATGTCAACAAGAAAAGTTCCACCTGTTAATTTTTTTCCTTTGAAAACTAATGCTCCTGATTTTAAGTTTACTGTACCATTATGTTGTCCTGTTACTTTTTTTGCTATCCAACTGATAGAACTTTTTGTAGCATCTACTTTTTTAGTTTGTGCTGTTACAGATAAAGTAGATAAAACTACTACTAATGCTAATGCAATTGATTTTAAATTTTTCATGTGTTAAATTTGATTTTAATTAATAATTATAGTGTAATAAATAATTCTTCGTTTGATTTTCTAACTTTTTTGTAATGTTGAGTGGTGTCCTCCTCATGTCTATACCCTAATGTTGCAATCAATGTAGTATTCAGGTTTAGCTTGTCTAATCCTAATATTTCATTTACCTGTGCGGGAATAAAACCTTCCATTGGAGTAGCGTCAATTTTTAGTTCAGCCGCAGCATTCAATAAATTTCCTAAGGCTAAATAAGTTTGTTTTGCTGTCCAAATGTTTTTAACTTCACTTTCTAATGTAGAAATTTTAGACTTCATAAAGTTTCCATAACCAGATAAAGTTTCGATTGGTGTATTCCTTGTTTTACTAATGTTTTTCAAATAACTATCAATTGTTGTGTCGTCAACATTAGTTTCATTTGCAAAAATGATTAGGTGAGAAGCATCTACAATTTGTGATTGTCCCCAAGCCGCAGGTTGAATTTTAGCTCTTAATTCAGGATTTTCTACAATAATAATTTTATAAGGTTGTAATCCATAAGAAGAAGAACTCAATCTGATAGCTTCTTTTAACGTATTTAAATCTTCTGTGGTTATTTTTTTTGAAGCATCAAATTTCTTTGTTGCGTATCTCCAGTTTTGATTTTCTAAAAAAGTATTCATATTAATATATTTAATTTCTGTATTTTTCTAATAAATAATTCAATTGCTCTAATTCTACGGTATTTAATTTTTCAGAAAAAAATTGTTCATGTGCAATTACTTTTGGATCTAATTCTTTTAAAATGTCTAATCCTTTTTGTGTAATCATTACTTCTATTTTACGTCTGTTTTCAGGGCAAACATTTCGGGTAACTAATTCTTTTAATAATAATTTATCAACTAATCGAGTAGTGTTACTTGTTCTGGCTAACATACGTTCTTGTATTACGCACATATTTGCCGGATTTCCTTTTTGGCCTCTTAGTATTCGTAATACATTGTATTGCTCTCCGGATATGTCATACGGCTTCAATATTTCATTGAAATTATCTATGATTACATTTTGAGTATATAAAATATTCAGCGTAATTTTTTTTGAAATGTCCAATGCTATTGTACTTTTTATTTCATCTTCAATTTTCATGCCTTTTTGAATATCATTTGTAGATACAAATGTAACGTTTTTTATATTTGTATATACAAATGTGTGTTATTTTTTTGTTAAATTTATTTTAAGTTTTTGCAAGGCTTTGTTTTGTAGTTGATTATTGTTTTTTGAATGATAAAGTAAAGGTAAATTGTGTAAAAACGTATATTCAATATTTAATGTAGGATTATAAAGATAGTATGCTTTTTATTTTT
>JBJOQF010000275.1:0-3792 GCA_046050185.1 Bacteroidota bacterium | reverse complement strand
CTATATTTGCATTCTTAAAATAATAAACGATGATTAAGATTACTTTGCCCGACGGGTCAATTAAAGAGTTTACTCCTGGGATTACTCCTATGGATGTTGCCAAGA
Source organism: Bacteroidota bacterium (assembly GCA_046050185.1). Lineage (GTDB taxonomy): Bacteria > Bacteroidota > Bacteroidia > Flavobacteriales > Flavobacteriaceae > Flavobacterium. Next base: position 3,687 of record JBJOQF010000275.1, on the reverse strand, counting down.
GCATTAGTGAAGGATTTGCCAGAAATGTAATTTCGGCTTCTTTTGATGGTACAACTGTGGAAACCACAACTTCTTTGACGACGGACGGCAGTCTTATATTATATACGTGGAATGACGAAGGCGGAAAAAAAGCTTTTTGGCATTCGACTTCACACGTAATGGCACAGGTTCTTGAGGAAATGTATCCTGGAATTAAATTAACTCTTGGACCAGCAATATCTAACGGGTTTTATTATGACGTAGATTTTGAAGACCAGAAAATCACGGATGCTGACTTCAAAAAAATTGAAGATCGTGTTCTTGAAATATCAAGAGGGAAGCATGAATTCAAACTGCGTCCCGTTTCTAAAGCTGAGGCTTTGGAATTATACAAAGACAATGTTTATAAAACTGAATTGATTACCAATCTTGAAGACGGAACAATTACATTTTGCGATCATGATACGTTTACCGACTTGTGTCGTGGAGGTCATATTCCAAATACCGGAATCATCAAGGCGATGAAAATCATGAGCGTTGCTGGCGCATACTGGCGTGGTGATGAGAAAAATAAACAGTTGACTCGTGTTTATGGAACTTCATTTCCTAAACAAAAAGATTTAACGGAATACCTAGAATTACTAGAAGAAGCAAAACGTCGTGACCATAGAAAACTAGGAAAAGAACTTGAGCTGTTTGCTTTTTCACAAAAAGTAGGCGCAGGTTTACCATTGTGGTTACCGAAAGGGGCTGCCTTAAGAGATCGACTAGAACAGTTCTTGAAAAAAGCACAGAAAAAAGGTGGCTACGAGCAAGTGGTAACGCCGCATATAGGTCAGAAAGAATTATACGTAACTTCAGGGCATTATGCTAAATATGGTGCTGATAGTTTCCAACCTATAAACACGCCTGCCGAAGGTGAAGAGTTTTTATTGAAACCAATGAACTGCCCTCATCACTGCGAAATATATAATGTACGCCCTTGGTCATACAAAGATTTACCAAAGCGTTACGCTGAATTTGGCACTGTTTACAGATACGAACAAAGTGGTGAACTACATGGTTTAACCCGTGTAAGAGGTTTTACTCAAGACGATGCACATATTTTTTGTACTCCAGAACAACTGGATGAAGAGTTTAAGAAAGTAATTGACTTAGTACTATATGTATTTGGCTCATTAGGATTTGAAAACTTTACTGCTCAGATTTCTTTGAGAGACAAAGAGAATAGAGATAAATACATAGGTACTGACGAAAACTGGGAAAAAGCAGAAAATGCAATTATCAATGCTGCTGCAGACAAAGGTTTGAATACAGTAGTTGAATATGGTGAAGCTGCTTTCTATGGTCCGAAACTGGATTTCATGGTAAAAGATGCTCTGGGAAGACAATGGCAACTAGGGACAATTCAGGTGGATTACAACCTACCGGAACGTTTTGATTTGACTTATAAAGGTTCTGATAACGAATTACATAGACCTGTGATGATTCACAGAGCTCCTTTTGGATCTATGGAACGATTTATAGCTATTTTACTAGAACATACAGCAGGAAATTTCCCGCTTTGGTTGATGCCTGAACAAGCTATAATATTGTCTTTGAGCGAGAAATATGAAATATATGCGAAAAAAGTTTTAGATTTGCTAGAAAATCACGAAATTCGCGCCCTCATTGATAATAGAAACGAGACAATTGGCAAGAAAATCAGGGATGCCGAAATGCAAAAAACCCCGTTTATGTTGATTGTAGGTGAGGAAGAAGAGAAAAATGGCACTATTTCAATCCGTCGTCATGGACAGGAAGGAAAAGGAAATATCAGCGTTACAATAGAAGAATTTGTTGCTATTGTAAACGAAGAGATCAATAAAACATTAAAAGTATTTACAGTTTAACTTAAATTATAAAGTCATAGCAATAAGAAGCAACAGAGGTTACCAACCTCGCGTAGAAAAAAAAGATGCACACAGAATAAACAATCTTATTCGTGGTGTACAAGAAGTAAGACTTGTAGGAGAGAATATTGAGCCAGGAGTTTTTAAACTTTCGGAAGCTTTAAGATTAGCGGATCAATTTGAATTAGATTTAGTAGAGATTTCTCCTAATGCTGAACCTCCGGTTTGCAAAATCATGGATTACAAGAAATTTGTTTACGAACAAAAGAAACGTGATAAAGTCTTGAAAGCGAAATCTACACAAGTTGTTGTGAAAGAAATCCGTTTTGGTCCTCAAACCGATGAACATGATTATGAGTTTAAGAGAAAGAACGCTGAGAAATTCTTGAAAGAAGGAGCTAAATTGAAAGCTTTCGTTTTCTTCAAAGGACGTTCAATTATCTATAAAGATCAAGGTCAAATCTTATTATTAAGATTAGCAACAGATCTTGAAGAGTTTGGTAAAGTGGAAGCAATGCCAATTCTTGAAGGAAAGAGAATGATTATGTTCATTGCTCCTAAGAAAAAGAAATAAGTCATAAAGACGAAAGTCTTAAAGTTGAAAGTTGAATATTGACTTTAAAACTTTAGACATTCTAACTTTAGACTAAAAGATAAGTAAGTAAGAATAAATTAAAACACTAGGAAAAAATGCCTAAAATGAAAACCAAATCTAGCGCCAAGAAACGTTTTAAAGTTACTGGTTCTGGAAAGATTAAAAGAAAGCATGCTTTTAAAAGTCACATCTTGACTAAAAAATCTAAGAAACGTAAATTAGCTTTGACACACTCAGCGCTAGTTCACTCTACAGATATGAAAAGCATCAAACAACAATTAAGAATTATATAAATTGTTGATCGTTGACTGTTGATAGTTGATGGATTAATACCAACAACTGAAAACTGACAACCAACAACTCCTATTTATTCTTTAGGTTAAAACAATTTAAAATAACCTTGGAGTATGGCTTTTAAGTTCCTTTGATTCAATTCAGGACGCCTGCTACAAAAAAACAGTAAAAATTATGCCAAGATCGGTAAATTCAGTTGCTAAAAGAGCAAGAAGAAAAAAAATAATGAAGCAAGCCAAAGGTTTCTTTGGTAGACGTAAAAACGTTTGGACAGTTGCTAAGAATGCGGTAGAGAAAGCTATGTGCTACGCTTACCGTGATAGAAAAGTGAATAAAAGAAATTTCCGTGCTTTATGGATTCAACGTATCAACGCTGGAGCTAGATTAGAAGGAATGTCTTATTCACAATTCATGGGTAAAGTAAAAGCTAACGGAATCGAATTGAACCGTAAAGTTCTTGCAGATTTAGCTATGAACCATCCAGAAGCTTTCAAAGCAGTACTTAATAAAGTAAAATAAACGTTTTATCAACTCAATTTAGATTACTTACTTATATAAAACCTCAATCTTTCGATTGAGGTTTTTTTTACTATTTAGCCAACTCCTTTAAACATACTTTTTTTCTAAAAACTAAAAAATACTTGCTAACCTATCACTATACTATCGAGAGTTTTTAGTTCATATCAAACTTCCTCTTCGCCATCATATTCGAAAGAATTAACATAACTGCATTCTTAGTTTTTTTAATAATTTTCCTGGAATTGATATTGCTTTAATCAGCATAAACATAAATCGTAATCAATTTTTATTTCATTAACAGCATATACCAAAAAAGCAATTAAAAATCCTTTTTCTCAATATTTCTAAATAAATCGATAGCTGATTTCGCATAAATTTTGGTGATTATTAATTAAATTTTTGTTTAGT
>JBJOQF010000274.1:0-3950 GCA_046050185.1 Bacteroidota bacterium | reverse complement strand
CAAATAAATTTATTTCTTATTTTCAAAATAGTTTTGGAGAAGCAAAAAATAGTTATATATTTGCCACCGCTTTCGGGGTGTAGCGTAGCTCGGTTATCGCGCCTGCTTTGGGAGCAGGAGGCCGCAGGTTCGAATCCTGCCACCCCGACTAAAAATCCTTTCTGTCTCAACAGAAGGGATTTTTTTATTGTAGAATAACAAAAACTGATTATTCAGGTTCTATAATACAGCAATTATGACTTATTTTTGCACTGTTAAAATTATAATATAAACGTACTATGTCTGATACAATCGAAAAAATTAAATGTCTTATTATAGGGTCTGGTCCAGCAGGTTATACGGCTGCTATTTATGCAGCCAGAGCGAATATGAATCCTGTTTTATACCAAGGAATTCAGCCTGGAGGCCAATTAACAACTACGAATGAAGTGGAAAATTTTCCTGGATATGTTGACGGAGTTACAGGGCCTGAAATGATGGTTCAATTACAAGCGCAAGCACAACGTTTTGGTACTGATGTGCGAGATGGTTGGGCAACTAAAGTAGATTTTTCAGGAGGTATTCATAAAGTTTGGATCAATGACACTAAAGAATTGCATTGTGAAACTGTTATTATTTCGACTGGAGCATCAGCTAAATATTTAGGCTTGCCTTCAGAACAACATTATTTAAAAATGGGTGGAGGAGTTTCTGCTTGTGCTGTTTGTGACGGTTTTTTCTATAGAAACCAAGAAGTAGTAATTGTTGGGGCAGGAGATTCAGCTTGTGAAGAAGCACACTATTTGTCAAAACTTTGTAAAAAAGTAACCATGTTGGTGCGAAGTGAAAAATTCAGAGCTTCAAAAATCATGGAAGAACGCGTTCGTAAAACAGAGAATATTACCATATTAATGAATCATGATACTGTTGAAGTATTAGGTGACGAACAAGTTGTTGAAGGAGTAAAAGCTTTAAATAAAACTACAGGAGTTATTTTTGATATTCCTGCTACCGGTTTCTTTGTAGCTATTGGTCACAAACCAAATACAGATATTTTCAAAGATTATGTCACATTAGACGAAACAGGATATATTGTCAATACTCCCGGGACTTCAAAAACGAATGTTGATGGCGTTTTCGTTGCCGGAGATGCTGCGGATCATGTGTATCGTCAGGCTATTACTGCTGCCGGAACAGGTTGTATGGCTGCTCTTGATGCTGAAAGGTATTTAGCTTCTAAAGAATAAAGTCAATTAGTTTTTTTTACTCTAGTTAACTTTTCAAAATATAAAAGTCCCATTTGCCTTAGCAAGTGGGACTTTTTGTTTGTAATTTATGGAGTAAGTTTCAATACAATGTTATTACATTTCTTTTTTTGCTCCCCTCCTTCGGAGGGGTTGGGGGAGGAAGGGGTTGGGTGAGGATTTTCTATTTCAATTTCTTTACTAATTTGGCTTCATCAGCAAATTTTCTGATTTCAATTTCGGGTGCTCCTACAAGTTGAATTTCTGATTTATCAGCAGCATCAATAATAACCGTTGTTGTTGCATTCAAACTGCAATTAGAATAACTTTCGGTGGTTACATCGGCATTTTTTATGGTAAGTTTATTTCCTATAAATGTTGAATTATTGTCTAATCGAAGAATTGCATTGGTTGCATCACCTTCTATAGTTGCATTTGATTTTTGGTACAAATCAACTTTCAAATCAATAGTTGTGACTAATGTTTTTAGAAATGAATTTTTACTTAATTCGATAATTGCGTTTTCTGATTTTAAATTCAGTTCTGTTTTTGATTTATCATCCGCCTGTAATATAAAATTTTTGGCATTGACATTTAAATAAAGTTGTGAAAAATCATAGGCTTTAAATGTTAAATTATCCAGTTGAATTTCTTGTATGGCATTTATAGTCGATTCGTTTTTTGAAGTTATCAAATTTAAATCTTTAGTATAAGTAACCCTTACAATTAGTTTTTTATAATTCACGGCTTCCTTGGCAGTATAAATGCGCAGTATTTTGTCCCTTAAATCGAAGGAAATAATATCGTGTAAATTGTCATCAGCTTCAATTTTTAGTTCCGTTTTTTCTCCTCTTTCTAAATGAACTTCAAGGTTGTCTTCAACTTCAAGGGCTTCAAAATCACCAACTTTCTTTTGCTCAACGGTAACTGTTTTTGATCCTTTTACTTTATCTTTTTTTTGTGCCAATGTCAATGTAGTTGATAAAAAGAGTAGTAATATGGCGGTATATTTTTTCATTTTCATTTGGATTAGGGTATATACAAATATAAAAAAATCATCCACTTTTGATGGATGATTTGTCTGATTTTTGATTGAAAATGAATTCTTATTCGGGATGTACGCTTCCGCCGGAATATTCAACTTTCAATATTGTTTTAGGTGACTTATGATAATTGATGGAGCTTCCGCTTGAGGCTTTTGCGTCGAGTCGTACTATTGGATAAACCGAAGTGCTGCTGCCGCTTTCGGAGTTAGCCTTGACTTCGTTTGTCATTAGTTTTTTTGCGTCAATTTGGCTCCCGCTTGAGGAAGAAGTTTCTAATTTTAGTGCTTTTCCTCCCACTTCGATACTGCTCCCGCTTTCACTTTCTATTTTGATGGCATCGGCCTCGACCTCGATATTAATTTCGCTTCCACTTTCGGATTTTACATCAATATTTTCGGTTATTAATACTCCAGAACTTGTGATTTCTGAACCACTGCTTGTGCTCAATCCATTGATTACTGGTATTTTTACATTAACTACAGGTGTTTCAGTTGCATTGTAACCTTTATCTGACTCAATTATCAAAACACCATTCTCTATTTTGGTAATGATGTGTTGTTGTAAATTATCATCTGCTTGGACAGTGATGGATTTGTTGTCAGATTGTGACACTATTACCCTGATGCCACTACTTACTTCAATACTTTTGAATTCTTGGTTCGCTGGCCTTGTGTCAGTGGTAACGTTTCCGCTTCCTTTTATTCCCATACCTAAAGAAGAATACACACAGGAAGAGAATAACAATGCAATTAGGGTGGCGACAATGAATTTTGTTATTATCGTGATCAGCTTTATCATGGCTAATTAGTTTTGATTATGATTCCGTCTTTGTTTACTGATAATCCTTTTTTAGCGCTTGTTTTATTTACTGTAATGACTTTTCCATTCACAGATACTGTTGTGGTAACTATGCTGTCATTTTCTTCTGTATTAGTGTCTATATCATTGTACTCATTTTCATCTGGGGGGCAATTAAGACATTTTACTTGAGCGTTTTCAACCTTGTAAATATAATCACTGGAACTATAATGTAAATTAAAATATTCGTCATCAGAGCGATCATAATGTTGTAAGCTTGAATCTGCCTTAAACAGTGTTCCTTTTGGCAAGAATAATGTGATTTCTATTTCTTGATTGCGGAATTTCTCTTTTAAGTCGGTTAGTAAATAATTATCCAAAATTAGTTGATTTCCAACTATTTTATAACTATATTTTATTTTTTCTGCTCTTTTTTTTGCTTCAAAAAATGTTTCTCCCTTTGCTTCTTTTTCAATTTGAATATAAGCCCGGTTTTCGTCTGTTTGCACTAGTTTGAAACTGACGTTATTGGAATATATCACATCTTTACCAATAGAATCTAGCGTGATTTTAAAATCATTGTTGTCATTGATATTCTTGGCAAAATATTCATTGTGTTTGAATTTGATTAATAGTGTGTCCGCAGGTTTCAGGTTGATAGTCTCCTTTTGAACTACTCTTCCGTCAACTGAAAACGCCGTTGCTTGTTTTATTCCAATGGCAATAGCCAGTGAAATTGCAATAATCCAAATAGCCAGCAAGGTATATTTTGCTATATTTCCAATTGATTTCATATTTGGAGTCAACAATTTGAATCCTAATAATGACAAGAAGAAAAACGGGATTCCAACGGCAAAAAACATCAATAATCCAAAAGTCCAAA
>JBJOQF010000273.1:0-11881 GCA_046050185.1 Bacteroidota bacterium | reverse complement strand
TAGGCGCAGTTTTAATGACATTAGGTCACGCTTCAATGGCGGTTGAAACAGAATTTTCTATTTATTTAGGATTGGTTTTATTAGTTTTTGGAAACGGATTTTTCAAACCTAATATGACTTCTATTATATCTGAAATGTATAAGGACCGTCCTGAGAAAAAAGATGGTGCTTATACTTTATTTTATATGGGTGTCAATGCTGGTGCTTTCTTTGGGATATTGCTTTGTGGATATTTAGGAGAAAAGGTAGGATGGAGTTATGGTTTTGGTCTTGCCGGAATTTTTATGTTCTTCGGAATGTTACAATTTTGGTTGTCCCAAAATATTTTTGGCGACATTGGTTTAAAACCAAGTGCAGCAAGTAAAGCTAAAGCAGAGGCTTTGGATACTGATAAAAGGAATCCATTTACACCTTGGCAACTTGGAATTATTGCGCTATCATCAATTTTAGGATTGTTATGGATTTTAAATGATCCCGCTTCAAAGATTTCAGGAGGGAAAATAAATATTTTTTCTTTTCTTGGTGAAAACGGAAACACTATTGCTATAGTTTCGGCTTTGCTTTTATTCGTTATTCTGTTAGTTTACAGATTTACGCAATATTCACAAATCACTAAAGAAAAATTAATTGCAGTAACATTTTTCGCCTTTCTTACCATCTTCTTTTGGGCTATTTTCGAACAATCACCAAACAGTTTGACCATTTTTGCTAATGACTATACGGATCGGGTTTTAGTTGGGAATTGGAGTGTAGTGTTTTTAATAGTTAATTCATTGATTACGATTATGCCTTTGGCAATTATCACATGGGTTTTGTATTTGTTATTTAAACAAACATTTAAATACTATGCGGTGGCAAATATTATTTTGAGCATAAGTTTTGTTATAATATGGGCAATCGCAATTTGGATGTTGACCAAAGATTATTACACTGCAGGATATTTATCTTTATCAGACTCTACTTTGGAATCACTGAAAATTGAGAAAGTAACAACCGCATTGACGGAAGTTCCAGCTACTTGGTTTTCTACATTAAATTCATTGTTTATCATTTCACTTGCTCCATTATTTTCAAAATGGTGGGAAAGTAAATATAATCCTTCCGCAAATTTAAAATATGGAATCGGAATGGGATTATTAGCAATTGGAATGGCTTGTGTTGCTTGTGGTGCTAGTGGTATTGAGGCAGGTGCAAAAACAGCTTCGGTTAGTATGATTTGGCTAATTTTGGTATATCTTTTTCATACAATGGCAGAATTGTGTATCTCGCCGGTAGGCTTATCTTATGTTAGTAAATTAGTTCCTGCAAGAATGATTGCATTTATGTTTGGAGTTTGGTATCTTGCGGTTGCAATTGGTATGAAAGGCGCAGGTATGTTTGGTGAGAATATTGATAAAATCGCTAATGAGCATGGATTGAGTTATTTCTTTTGGATGTTGACAATAATTTCAATTGTTGTAGCTTTGTTCTCTGTTTTAATGACTCCTGTAATTAAGAAATTAATGCATGGTGTCAGATAAATTCAGGCACTATTTTTGATTAAATAAAGATAAAATATAAAAAGATGAAGAAGATAATCGTAGCAGCATTGCTGTTTGTTGCTTCCTATACTGTTGAAGCACAAGAATTAGTATGGGAAACCAATGTTAATAAAGCAATGGAGATTTCTAATAAAACTAAAAAACCATTAATGTTGTTTTTTACAGGTAGTGATTGGTGCGGTTGGTGTATTAGATTGCAAAAAGAAGTTTTGAAAACGCCGGAATTTGCTGCTTGGGCAAAGGAAAATGTAGTTTTGGTTGAATTGGATTATCCAAGAAGAACACCACAAACTCCAGAAATTCAAGCACAAAATAGTGGATTGCAACAAGCTTTTGGTATTCAGGGGTTTCCAACGGTTTGTTTTGCCAATGGCACGAATAAAGAAGGAAAAATAAATTTTGAAGGCTTAGGGCAAACGGGTTATGTTGCCGGCGGGCCAACTGCTTGGTTAGCTGTTGCAGATGGACTTCTAAAAAAGAAATAATTCTCAATTTAACGTATAGAATCCCTTTTCACCAGTTGCGTGAAAAGGGATTTTTTGTTTGCTGCAAGTTGCTTTCCAGTATTTTTGTATCGTTTTATAATTAGACGCATCAGCGACAACCATTTTTGGTTGTATGGTTTGAAATAGTCGTTCCAAATTTATTTTTGGAGATTGAATGAGTAGCAAAATATCAGGTTTTATATTTTTCGGATAAATACCTAAACTATCCAAAATCAGAATTTTTTTTCCGTTAAAAAAGGCAGTGTTTTGAATTCTTTTTTTAGTTTCCAAAGTGCTGAAATTCCCAACTAAATAAGAAGTTAGAATGTTGTTTTTTCGTGAGGTTTTCAAAATGCTGTCATTAGCATATACCGTAACTTTTTCTCCGTTTCGTTCTGCAATTAATGTATTTTTCTTCGAATTAAAAACGACCCATTCTTTTTGGGTTTTCACATCCGATTGATTTTTTATGTATGAAATTTGTAGCGCGATAATCGAAATTAAAACCATTGCCAATTTGTTGAAACTTGGTTTTTTGAACCAAAAGACAGTACTTATAATTATCAAATAAAAGCTAATTAAAAAGTACAAATTGAAAGGGATATTTTGAATTATAAATTGTTCCAGTGAGGCAATCGAATTGATGATTTTATTCAAATAAAAGATGCTCCATTCCAATGGTTTGGAAAGTAATAAAGGGACGTATCCGAATGCTGCCAATACCATGACAAAAACGCCTAAAATCATTATGAGACTAAGTAACGGAATGATAATTAAATTGGTCACGAAGAATAAACCTGGGAATTGATGAAAATAATAGATGCTCAATGGTAAAGTGCCAATTTGTGCCGCAAAGGAAACCGTTAGAATATCCCAAATGTATTTTGAAACTTTGTTTTTTGGCAACCAAACAGTAGCTAAAAGTGGTTGTAACCAAATAATAAAAAACAAGGCGATGTAACTCAACTGAAATCCTACATCAAATAAAAAGGTAGGTTGGAAAAGTAAAATTAACAAGATTGACACCAATAAGGTGTGATAAATATTCACACTTCTTCGCAAATGGCTGCCTATTGCAACAAACGAAAACATAACTACAGAGCGAACTACTGAAGGCGCTAGGCCGGCTATTAATCCAAATAGGGATAATGAAGCCAGAATGATTATGAGTTTGATAAAGGAACCTTTTTTAGTACTGGGCAACGGTTTGAGTATAAAAGTAACAAAGAGCAATATAAATCCAATGTGCAAACCTGAAACGGATAAAATATGTACAGCGCCAGCATATTGATAATCCCGAATAATCTCCGGAGAAATATCTTGTTGCTGTCCCATAATCAATGCAACTGCTACATTTAATTCGGTTTTGTGGAAGTTGTTTTTTTCTAAGTTATAAATGATTTTAGTCCTTAATCTTGAGGTATAATACCAAATGTTCTTTTCCATTTTAGTGCCTAGATTCATTTCATCAGCATCAGCATACAATTGTGCATAAATTTGTTTGTTTTCCAAGTATTTGCTGTAATCAAATTGGTTGGGATTATTGGGCGGACTGTTTTTATACAAAGTTCCTTTAATTCGTAGTTGAGTTCCAATTTCGAATGGTCGGTTCAAGCTGTCTTTTCGAATATTAAGGAGTATTTTTCCCGAACTTTCTGTTTGGTCAATGCGGTTTACAATGGCAACATAACGATCATTAAAATTAGAATTTTTTAATTTTTCACGAAGTGTAACAGTAACTAAATGTGGTTTTTCGAAAATAGCCTCATAATGAATATAATTACTTTTTTGAAAATAATCAGTGTGGACAATTAGAGTCGTAGCTCCAATAAAAAACGATAGCACGTAAGTAGAAATACCGAAATAAGTGTTTTTTGTGTGTTTTTTTTTGGATAAAAAATAAAAAAAGATAAAAGTGATGACGGAAATAAATAGTAAAACAAAAACAATTTTAGGTTCAGGTTTTAAATAATAAGGAAATAGAATTCCTATTATGAAACCAAATGTTATTCTCGCTAAAGGAAATTGCAGCACTTTCATTTATCTAAAGTACAAATTTTTTAGTAAGAATAACTTTATTTTTTTTGCAAAGAAATTTTGAAAATGTTTATTTAAGAATCCTGTTTATTTGTACAAAGGAATTTTGATAATAAGGCTCTTTTGTGGAAGAAATTATGACGCCTTTGGAGGTAGAGGAGTGAATAAATTTCATATCATCATCAGAAACTTCAATTATCATTCCCACGTGGTTAATTTGTGATTTTCTATTGGTTTTAAAAAATATTAAATCTCCTTTTTTTATATTATCTCGTTCACGGTCAATGATTAGTCCTAATTTTGATTGTTCGAAAGAGGAGCGTGGAAGTTGAATGTTATAAGAATTAAAAACAGAATAGATTAATCCTGAACAGTCAAAACCTGCTTTTGTAGTGCCTCCACTTTTATATTTCACACCAAGATTCTCAGAAGCCGAATGGATTAATTGTTCAATTAGATGTCTTGTTCGGTCTGTATTTACTTCGTTTTTTTTTGAAGGAACAATTACTGAAGTTGATTTACATGCCGTAAAAAAAGTAAGAATCAATAAAAGGTACAGCCGGTGTTTCAAAAGTTTATTTTTAATAGATTTTAAAAGAAATGGTATTATTGTAAATCGGCCACAATCAGTTTTGCCGTTTTTTTGCTCGCGCCAATTCCGCCAAGTTTTGCTTCTAGAACGTTATATTGCTCTAAAAGTTGTTTGCGATGATTAGATTCCAGAATTTTTTTCAATTCTTCCTTGATACGTTTCGTTGTGCAGTCATCCTGAATTAGTTCGGTTACTACTTCTTCGTCCATTATCAAATTCACTAACGAAATATATTTTAGGGTAATGATTCGTTTTGCAATTTGGTAAGAAGCCCAGCTGCCTTTGTAACATACCACTTCCGGTACTTTAAAAAGTGCCGTTTCCAGCGTTGCTGTTCCTGATGTAACTAATGCAGCAGTTGCGTTTTGCAATAAAGCATAGGTTTTATTGGATATGAATTTTATATTTTCATTGGTTATAAAATTCTCATAGAATGAATATTCCTGACTTGGAGCGCCCGCAATGACAAACTGATATTCAGGAAAATCATTGACAACACTTAACATAACCGACAGCATTTTGGTAATTTCTTGTTTTCGACTACCAGGCAGAATGGCTATAATAGGTTTTTCGTCCAATTTATTTTCTTTTCTAAAAAGCGAAGTATCTATTGGGGTTTGGTTATGAATTGCATCAATCAATGGATGGCCTACAAATTCAACAGGAAAATGATGTTTGTCCTCGTAGAAATTTTTTTCGAAAGGCAAAATCACATACATTTTGTCTATATCTCGTTTGATTTCTGTGATTCGGCTTTCTTTCCATGCCCATATTTGGGGCGAAATATAATAATGCGTTTTAAAATTCAATTCTTTTGCCCATTTTGCAATTCGCAAATTAAAACCGGGATAATCGATGAAAATAAGTACATCCGGTTGAAATTTTAAAATGTCTTTTTTACATATTTTGATGTTGTTCAAAATAGTTTTTAAATTAAAAATTACTTCGATAAATCCCATGAAAGCCAATTCGCGATAATGTTTTACCAAAGTACCGCCAACATTTTGCATCAAATCACCTCCCCAAAATCGAATGTCAGCATTAGGGTCTTCTTTGTAAAGTGCTTTCATCAAATTAGAACCATGTAAATCACCCGAGGCTTCTCCTGCAATAATGTAGTATTTCATGTTTTTATGTTTTGGAGTTTTTCAATTTTTAGTGTGAGCAAAAAATCAGAAACCTTTTTGTCAATTTTTTTATGATTAACAAAGGTATGAATATTGTATTTTTAAATAAATAAAGACACAAGCGTCATAATAATAACTGCTAAAATTACCCCACGCGCCATGAGTTCTTTATTTAATTTAAGTAAAATTCCAAATGCCACTAAATCAAGAATAGATCCCAGCGTGATTATTTTACCTAGTTTGCCTTCTGATTTCATGGTGTACAATCCATTGACAAAGTCAAATTCAGTGAACAAAGTGATGAAAAGGTAACTGCCCAATATTGAAGCTAAAATTCCAATTACAAATCCAGTTAATAAATCTATTTTATTCATATAAGCAAATTTTTATTTGTCAGCGGTCATATGATATCGCTTTTTATGTATTGGTGTTTGCTATCGCAAACTAGTTTTTAGTGGTGATTTTATTCCAATTCCAAGTGTTAAGTTGTTGTGTTGCATGATGTGCAGTCAAGTCAAATTGGACTGGAACAATTGAAATGTATCCGTTTTTCAATGCCCATTCGTCAGTGTCTTCACCATTATCTTGGTTTACAAATTCTCCGGTAAGCCAATAATAATCTTTTCCTTGCGGGGTTTTTCGTTTGTCGAATTTTTCCATCCATATCGCTTTAGCCTGCCGGCAAATTTTGATTCCTTGAATGTCTTTTTCTTTCAATTTGGGGAAATTAACATTCAAAACAACTCCTTCAGGCAGTTTGTTTTCAAGGACTTCCAATGTTATTTTTCGAATAAATGACTTTATATCTTCAAAATTAGCGTTCCAATCGTAATCTAATAAAGAAAATCCAATTGCTTGAATTCCTTCTATACCTGCTTCAACAGCAGCACTCATAGTTCCGGAGTAGATTACATTTATAGAAGAATTGGAGCCATGGTTAACGCCTGAAACACACAAATCTGGTTTTCTTTTCAGGATTTCACTTACCGCAAATTTCACACAATCTACAGGAGTTCCGGAACAACTGTATTCTGTAATGACATCATTTTCTTTGGAAATTTTATTTAAATATAAGGTGTTGTTTATTGTAATTCCGTGTCCAGTAGCACTTTGTGGGGCGTCTGGTGCGACAACAACAACTTCTCCTATTTCTGCCATAACGGAGATTAATGCCCTAATTCCCGGAGCAGAAATTCCATCGTCATTTGTAACTAATATTAAAGGTTTGAAGTATTTTGTCATTTTATGTTTTCTAGAAAGAATTTCTAATTAAAATATTTTAATAGCAAATGTAGTCACACAAAACCGTATTTTTTAAACAAAGAAAATAAAATTTATCAACTTGGAATATTTAACTCACATGAAAAAAACAATTTTATATCTTTAACAAAAAATTATGCAGCCCTTGTTGGGAGTGGCATAGTTTTTACTGTAATTTAGATTAAAAATTGATGAATACTATTATTGAGTTTATGAAAAGAAATTATAAAATACTTCTTGTTGTTGTTTGTCTTTCAGCAACACTGTTTGCTTTTAAAATTAACGCATCAAAAGAAGCTGACCCCGATAAAGATAAATTACTATTAGAACTATTAACGTTTGTAATTCAGAAAGGGCATTATAATCCTGCAGTAATAGACGATACGTTTTCTAAAGGAATTTATAAAGATTACATTCAAGCTTTAGATCCTTCGAAACGTTTTTTTCTACAATCAGATATTGATGAATTTTCGAAATTTGAAACGCAATTAGACGATGAATTATTAAACAAAGATTTGACATTTTTTAACCTTACGTATGATCGTTTGATGAAAAGAATGGAAGAGAGTAAAAAGATTTATAAATCCGTTTTGAGTCAACCTTTTGACTATACTGTTGATGAGAGTTTTAATACTGACTATGAAAAAGCACCTTATCCAAAAGACATAAAAGAACTAACTGATAAATGGCGTAAACAAATCAAATTGTCAGCACTTTCATCATTGACAGATCGTTTAAAAATCCAAGAAAATAAGAGTAAAGGAATTGTAGAAAAAGAGGCAAAAGATACTTCAGACCCTTTGAAGCAAGAAGAAAAGTTTAAAATTGATCCAATTAATTCAGATACTGCTAAAAGTGATAAAACGGTTGATAATGGTAAACTAAAAACTTTTGCTGAATTAGAAAAAGAAACTAGAGAAAGTGCTTTGAAATCATTGGATGAATATTTTGGTTTCATGCAAGATTTAGATAGAAATGATTGGTTTTCAGTATATATAAATTCAATTACGGCACGTTTTGACCCGCATACTAATTATTTTGCACCCGAAGAAAAAGAGCGTTTTGATGTAAGTATCAGCGGAAAATTAGAAGGAATTGGAGCTCGTCTTCAAAAGAAAAATGATTTTACTGAAATATCAGAACTTATTTCTGGAGGGCCGGCTTGGAGAGGAAAACAACTTGAAGCAGGAGATTTAATTATGAAAGTTGCACAAGGAAATACAGAGGCTGTAGATGTAGTAGGAATGCGTCTTGATGATGTTGTTAAGAAAATTAAAGGACCAAAAGGTACTGAAGTTCGTCTTACAGTAAAAAAAGTTGATGGCACGATTAAAATTATTTCTATAATCAGGGATATTGTCGAAATTGAAGAAACGTATGCTAAGTCAAGTATAGTTAATAAAAACGGATTGAAATATGGCGTTATTTATCTTCCTAAATTTTATATCGATTTTGAAAATCAAGATGGTAGAGATGCAGGGAAAGATATTGCCAAGGAAGTGGAACGTTTGAAAAGTGCAGGTGTAAATGGGATTGTTCTAGATGTTCGCGATGATGGAGGAGGTTCATTATCAACTGTTGTGGATATTGCGGGATTATTTATTGAACAAGGACCAATTGTACAAATAAAATCTGCAGGAAGAAAAAAAGAAGTATTATTTGATAAAGATAAAAAAATTGAATGGGATGGTCCATTGGTAATCATGGTTAATAGTTTTTCAGCTTCAGCTTCAGAGATTTTGGCAGCTGCAATTCAAGATTATAAAAGAGGAATTATCATTGGAAGCAAACAAACTTACGGTAAAGGGACGGTGCAAAATGTAATTGATTTGAATCAATTTGTACGTAATAGTGCTGTGGGAGATTTAGGAGCTGTAAAAACTACTACTCAAAAATTCTATAGAATCAATGGAGGTTCTACTCAACTTGAAGGAGTAAGCAGCGATATTGTTATGCCGGACAGGTATGCTTATTTAAAAATGGGAGAACGTGATGTAGATAATGCTATGCCATGGGATAAAATAGATCCAGCTGAATATACGGTTTGGAATAAAAATGCTAATTTTAATCAGGCTATTATAAACAGTAAAAAAAGAATTTTACAAAGCGCTCAATTTCAATTAATTGAAGAAAATGCTAAATGGATTGATAGCAGAAGTGAAGATAATAACTATAGTTTGAATATGGATAAATTCAAAATCTCGCAAAGTGAAATTGAGGAAAAGGCAAAAAAATACAAACCACTTTCGGATTATAAAAACACACTTAAATTTACTTCACTTCCGTATGAAGTTGAAGAGGTGAATAAAGATGTAGCTTTAAAAGAAAAGAGAGACAGATGGCATGAGGCTTTATCAAAAGATATTTATGTTGAAGAAGCGCTAAATGTTTTAGATGATTTGCAAACAAAAACAATCTTGAAAAAAAGTATTCCTTCTAAATTGAAAAAAGAAAAATTAGCGAGATCTTAAGTTTTTTTAATGAAGTGATGCTATACTATTATTGAATACTATTGCGCTCCAGAAATTCAAAAAAGAATTCTTGGAGCGTTTTTAGTTTATTGTATTTTTAGTTAAAAAAAATAATCATCTAAAAATTAAGTGTTAATGAAAAATTGTCAATTGTTGAATTCAGTTATTATACTGTTTTGTTTATTAGTTTTTTCTTCTTGTAAAAAGAATAAAGATGGTGGTGACTTTTTTAGCAAAAAAAGTAATGAATATAGTTTAGCAGAGAACCAAAACCATTCTGATGAAGTAGAAAATGTTTCTGATGATTTTTCAATATTTAATTTTTTACCGTCTTCTACAACAAATCAAATCGTTAAACATGAGTTTTTCACTTTGTCCTATAATGAAAAATATGAACAAGCAGAATGGGTCGCATACGAGTTGAAGGAAAGTTATTTGAAGAATAGTAATTTTAAACGCCCATTTTTTATTGAAGACCCAAAAGTAAAAACGGGTTCTGCTGATTGGAGAAATTATAAAAATTCAGGTTTTGACAAAGGGCATCTTTGTCCTGCAGGGGATATGGAGTTTGCTTTTAATGCTTATAATGATACTTTTTTCACCTCAAATATTTCACCTCAATTGCATGCTTTTAATGGAGGGGTTTGGAATAGATTAGAGCAAAAAGTTCGCTATTGGGCAGCTAAATATGATGGAATTTATGTTGTTACGGGTGGTGTTTTAGAACCCTCATTACAGACAATAGGAAAAGAAAAGGTTTCTGTTCCAAAGTATTTTTATAAAGTCTTACTGGATAATTCGGAAGGGAAATTTAAAATGATTGCTTTTTTAGTTCCTAATGCACAAAGTAATGCCCTATTATATGATTTTGTCGTATCAGTTGATCTTATCGAAAAATTGACGGGAATAGATTTCTTTCCGAAATTAGAAGATAGGACTGAAAATCAATTGGAAAAAAGTTGTGATTATAAAAGCTGGATTTTTTGATTAGCCCTGATAGCAATGGAAAGCTTTTGAAGGCGGGTTTATTAGTTTTTTTATTTTGTAAAAGCGACCAACGGAAGCTGTTGACAAAATAATTAAAAAACTGTAAAGAGCCGAGAAACTTGAAATGAATAGCAGGAATAAGCTACCCGTTTTTAAATGAATTTATTTACCACTCGTTTACTTTATTGGCATCCATTTTTATGAATATAAAAAGTAAGATTGTAAAGCCCCAAAGACCAGATCCACCATATGAAAAGAAAGGCAGTGGTACTCCAATGGTTGGAAATATACCTACAACCATCGCGATGTTTACAAAGAAGTGGATGAATAAAATTCCTGCAACGCAATAGCCATATACTCTACTGAATTTTGTTTTTTGTCTTTCAGCGAGGTATATTAGTCTTAAAAATAAGCCCACAAAAAGCCCAATAACTACTAATGACCCTACAAATCCCCATTCTTCCCCTACTGTTGTAAAAATATAATCAGTGTGTTGTTCCGGTACAAAACCTCCTTTGGTTTGTGTGCCTTCAAGAAATCCTTTTCCAAACCAACCACCTGATCCAATTGCTATTTCTGATTGGTTTGTATTATAGCCAATTCCTTTCATGTCAACTGATTTTCCTAATAAAATATTAAACCGATCTCGGTGATGTTGTTTAAAAACATTTTCAAAAACATAATGTACAGATAGAACGAATCCAGATACTAAAAGAAATAGAATTCCGCTTAACATAATATTTCTATCAGATAACCTTGATTTGAAATGAATTAAAACGATAACAGCTAATGCAATCAATATTACATATTGTGGCTGTAATATTAATGTTAGAACAAATAAAAGAATGGTTATGAAGCCTGTCCAAACATACCATGAAGGAAGGCCTTCACGGTATAAGACAATAATGAATATACTGTAAATTAAAGCACTTCCAGGGTCTGGTTGCGGCAATATGAGTAAGACCGGTAAAAAAACAATTGCTAATGCTTGTATTTGGCGGTTGACATCTTTTAAGTTAATTTGTGTGTCACTTAAATATTTAGCTAATGCTAATGCTGTAGCTGCTTTAGCAAATTCAGAAGGTTGAAGTGTAAAACTTCCAAAACCGTACCAACAGCGTTGCCCTGCAATTGTTTTTCCAAACACAAATAGTCCTGCTAATGATAGTAAGGAAATGCCAAAAATAATACTTGCATATTTTTCGTAAAATTTCCCATCTACATAAAGTACAATAAAAATTAAAGGAATAGTTAGTATAATGAATATGAGCTGTTTGTCAGAAGTGCCTTCCATGGATGATAGGGAAGATGAATAAATGTTTAACCAACCCATTATTACTAATAAACAATAGATAATGATGCATATCCAATCAAGATTGTT
>JBJOQF010000272.1:0-10270 GCA_046050185.1 Bacteroidota bacterium | reverse complement strand
GGCTTCTAAAAAATAGCCTCTTGAATCTTCAAAAACTGCAGGGTTAATGATAACTAAATCATTTATAAATGTAGTTTCAACAGTCATATTATAATTTTATTTCTTAAACGAGTCAAATGTTTTTAACAAACCTTCTTTTATTTACAAAAGTCTTCCTTATTCTATTTTTTGATTCCTTACACCCTTTGTTGGTATCTAAATCTTCCAAATACATAAAAACAGTCTCATCAAATCTGTTTGTAGCACCCTAATTAGTTAAATCTCCTCACCGCTTCGTAGCAATAAGCCACATTTTAAGGGCTACTCTTTTTTTATTTTTTTACAAAACTAGAGTAAAATTACAGTAAAAAAGAGCGTTTCAAAATGAAATACAAACCAAACAATTGTTTCTTTGATTTACATTCTAGTATCCAACAACAAACTCTGCCAATATTTTTATGAAAACAAATTTGTTTAGTGTTAAATAGCAAACCATTGAATGCTATAAATAACTCTAGGATTAAAGAGAAAAAGTTTACAAAATAAAAATATTTTGTAAACTTTTAAACTTATTTTAAATCAAAAATAGTATTACTGTTTTTTAAATAGTGTTTTGTACCAAGGTTCATTTTCAACTTTAACTCCATAACCGTAACCATAGCCATACCCTTTAGTAGAATCAGTATCATTAAGAAGGATACACATATTAGGCAGTTTATTTTCTTTGTACAAGGTGTTAGGAATATTTAGCATGCGTTTTTCTAAAACATTGGCACGAACTACATAAACAAAACAATCGGCGTGTTTCGCAATCAACAAGGTATCAGTCACTAAACTTACCGGTGCGGTATCTACAATGATATAATCATACCTGTTTTTTAATGATTCAAACATTGTGTCGACTTTCTTACTCATCAATAACTCTGCTGGATTGGGAGGTATAACGCCCGCTGGCAGTATGTGAAAATCTTCATAACCTTTATACTTAACAATCAAATCTTCTAAAACAAGATCTTTTGAAGACAAATAATTAGTAAATCCTCGATCTGGCAACGTCAGATATTCATCTAATCTTGGATTTCTAATGTCCATCCCTATCAACAATACTTTTTTACCTGATAAGGCAAAAGTGGCTGCCAGATTTACTGAAACAAATGTTTTCCCTTCTTTAGGGAAAGTGGATGTCAAAAATATGGTTTTGGCTTGACCGTCAGGAACCTTACTCAGCATAAATTCCAGATTTGTCCTAATAATTCGTAAAGCTTCAGCTGAACTGGTTCTGCTCTCTGATTTTATAATTTCCGAAGGACTATCTGAACTAGGCACATCTCCTATAAAAGGGACTAGCGTTTTACCATCTAAGTCCAATCGACTTTTAATTTTGGTGTCTAATAAATCAATTAGGTATATAATTCCAAAAGGAATAAGAATACCCAATAACAGTGCCGCTAAATAAATTGTATTCTTTTTTGGTGCAACAGGTGCTTTAGATCCTTTTGCTGTATCAATTACTCTTGCATTAGGCTCAGTAGCTGCTAAAGAAATAGCGGTTTCTTCTCTTTTTTGCAATAAATACAAATATAGCTCTTCCTTTACTTTTTGTTGTCTGGCAATGACTCTAAACTGACGTTCCTGAGTAGGAATTTTTACAATTTTACTATTAAAAAGCCCTTTTTGATTATTTAAATCCCTTTTCTGAATATTTAAAGTGGATTGCATGCGATTTAAACTCGCCGCTACAGTTGATTTTAAAGAAGAAAGTTGTTGATCCATTTTAATAACGGTCGGATTTGCTTCCGTTGCCGATTTAAGAATCCTATTGCGATCTAAAACCAATTGATTATAGGAATTAATCAATTCGGATGCATCACCATCGCTGGTTGTTATATTAGTAGGCAACAAGTCCGATTTTTTACTTTTCTTCATAAAATCCAACATCGATGCAATTACATCCAGTTGAATATCAGTCTCCACAGCTTTTTTATCATATTCACTGGAGCCTTCAATAAAAAGTTTTGATTCTGTTTCAATATCAGTTAATTGATTGGTGTTTTTAAAACTTTGAACATCCCGTTCTACACCATCAAGTTCTTCCGTAATCAAAGCCAATCTGTTCACTATAAATCGCGAAGTGTTTTCAGAAATTAAATTCTTATCTGCAACAGCATCCTCATTATAATTTTTAATTAAATTATCTAGAAAAGCCTCTGCTTTTTCTATAACAGGATCAGTCATGGAAAGTTCTACAACACTACTTGATTTATTTAAAATATTAACTTGTAATCTAGCCCTGAAACTTTCCACTACGTTTTCCAGCGGACTGATTACTATATTAATTTTGGTGATCCCATAATTAAAAATATCCTCTTTAATTCCAGATTTATTGACAACCAAGGTACCATATTTTGTTTCAATAGGTTGGCCATAAATATATTCCTTTCGTTTTGATAATAACATTCCGTTTTGTCCTGAAATATCTTCTAACTTAAAGGTATTTGATGTAATTTCCAAGTATTCAAAAACCATACTATTTTCATAAAAACCAGGCTTTCGGTTTATAAAATCAATATTTATAGGTGTATTCTTGAAGATATCAGTATTGATTATTTTGCCCTGGGCAATCAATGCAACATTCAAGTTCATTTTCCTGATTGTACTTTCAACTAAAGTTCTTGACTTCAATATTTCCAGTTCATTGTCAAGATTGTTTTTTATTCCTCCGCCCAGTCCCATATCCGAAAAAGCGGATAGTTCTGAAAGCATACCGCCTTTCTTTTCGTCTTTCACTAATATTGTAGTCGAAGCCTTATATTGCGGTATCGTATACCTTAAGTATATGAAGGCTATTGATAAACTAACACATGCCCCTAAAAGGAACCATTTCCAATGGGATACATACTGATCTATTATATCACTAATTTGAAAATTCTGTTCTGAATTTTCATTTAATATATTATTTTCCATGGAAAAATTTTATTTTGAAGAAGTAATTATTAATGTTGCTAAAGTAATTAAGATCGAAGCAACTGAAAAGATTAAATTTGTACTTGGATTAACTGCTGCCGCATTAATTTTATTTTTATTGGGCTCTACATACACTACATCATTTTGTGCTAAATAATAATATGGCGAATTCATAAAACCGGCTTTAGTGATATCAACTCTATTATAGGATTTAACACCGTCTATTTCCCGTATGATCAATATATTGTTTCTTTTACCATATATGGTCAAATCTTTAGCCATACTCAAGGCTTCAATTAATGTAATTCTCTCAGAAACAATATTGTAAGTTCCAGGAGCAATAACTTCCCCTTGCACAGAAATTTTAAAATTCATTATCCGCAGGGTAATTATGGGTTTTTTTATATATTGTGAAATCTTGCTGTCTAATAATTGAAGTATCTCAGTACGTGTAAGCCCACTCACTTTCATCTTTCCTAAAACCGGAAAATCAATAGAACCAGCTGCGTCTACTAAATACATAGATCTTTCTTGGCTTCCTGACATTGCTGTACCGGAAACATTTAGACCAAAAGATTTTGCAATCTCCGGATCATCTGCAGAAACCGTAATAGCCAACAAATCATCTGGCTGAATTTTTATTTCATAAGAATTTGGTTTTTCCTGCTGTACTAAAGTATCAATGTCCTGAAAATAAACAATATCTTTTTTAGAAGCACAAGAAAAAAGCAGCAATAAAAAGAACAATGGGATTGTTTTTTTAATTAAGAAAAAATAGTTCATAGATATTTCATTTTATAAAATCAGCAAATATAGGCTTTAAAGTTGACTCTGGATTAAGAAAGATTTCATTAAAAAGGGCTCTCGATACACTTCACTTCGAGGTTTAATTTTTTACTAAAAAAGCAATATAAAATCACGTATCATACCTTTCGTCTGGACATAAGTCTAAAAATAAACACGAATTCCACTAATTGCCACAAATTCATTCGTAAAATTAATTACACGAACTGTATTAGTCGCATAGATTTGTGAAAATTAGTGGAATTCGTATTCAAAATTTAACCTTTTTCTATTTGTGTCCATACAATAGGTTTTATATTAGTTTTGAAAAACGTCAATGGTAGTGTTTTTTTGTGTGGTAAAATGGACCAAAACTTCTCGATACGCTTCGCACTCGAAGTGACGTGTATCGAGAATCGTTTTTTAATACTAATGCACCCATCGGGGTATTAATAATTTAGATTTATAATCTATTATCGAAAAGATTTAAAAGTTATATCCAATCCCTCTTTGGAAGATATTGGCAGTTTTTTTTGCATTGCTTTAATTATTTTCACATTACTTACCACATAATTTTCAGTCAGTTTTTGTAATCGTTCTGTATTTAAAGGTAGTTTTAAATGATTTCCTAATCGAGCCATTATATTGACCCATTGTCGTGGTAAATTCCAAATCCGGCTCTGTTTTCCTAAACTATCACCCAAGAGCTCAATAACTGCATTCGTAGATAAAGGAAGGTCATCTGCCACCTGATATACTCCTGAAGGGATATCGTTTCTGTCCAATAATTCTTTAATTACAAAACAAAGATTTTCAATACTTAAAAAAGAGCGTTTGTTATTAAAATCGCCTAATGGCCAAGGAATCCCTTTGGATACCAATTTGTACAATAAATTTAAATTCCCCTTATTACCCGGACCATGAATCATGCACGGTCTTAAGATATAAACTCTTTTGTATTCCGGTAAATTTGATAAAATATATTGCTCTGCTTTTAATTTAGATTGACCATAAGCAGTTACAGGAGTTGGAATTTCATTTTCAGTTAAAACGCCCTCTACAACATCTTTTACTGCCTTAACGGAACTCATATATATAAAAACATCTATTTTTGAATTTAAAAAAGCATCATAAACCTTTTTTGTTAATTCATAATTTATTTTGAAATAAGATTCGGCATCAATAGCATTACGTAAATCATGCGCTTTTCCTGCTAAATGAATAACTGCAACATCTCCCTTTTTGTCATACCTATAAAAATCTAAATAATCAATAGTTTGTGTCAGATCATTTTTAGTTCTTGAAACTCCTACAACTTCTTTATTATTTTTTTTTAAATAATTAACTAAATTAAGTCCTACAAAACCTGTCACTCCTGTAATATAAATTTTGTTCATTTAATACAATTTAAATAAATTTTCTATTAATGATATCTTTAGATTGACTACTATACAATTTTGACAATAAAAACTATTTGAGTTACAACAATAGATTTAAAATCAAATCATTTGGCATAATAACAGTCAACAAGTTAAAATCAATACTTTTTTATTTGTTTTTTCTCTTGTTTATAAAGCTTCGGTAATACTAAAAAAATTTCCTTACATCGTTTAATTTGTTTTTTAGGTTCTGTAAAAATCCGATACAACCATATTAAATGTGTTTTTCTTGCCCAATTAGGAATATCTTTTACTTCACCAGTAAAATAATTTAATGCAGCACCTACTCCTATCATAACTCCTTTTTCAATATGTGGCAACAACCTAAACATGAATTCCTCTTGTTTTGGAGCTCCTAAGGAAACCCAAATAAACCTTGGTTTGAGTTGATTAATTTGATTTGAAATAGTTACATAATCAAAATCATCAACTGTTTTAAAAGGTAAAGGGATAAAATAAAGATTAGAGGTTTCATTCCCATTCAATTCTAATTTAGCTTTCACTTTATTAAAAACATCTTCCGTATTTCCTATAATAAATTGTTTATACGGTTTATAAATAAATTTCTTAAAAAAATCAGGTCCTATATATTCCTTTAGACTTTCATCATGAATTTTACTGGCTAACATGGCAATGTAACTGCCATCACATGAATTCACCAAGGATGTATTTAAAATATTTCTAAAATCTTCATTTTTATAAGAATGCACTAAAGAAGTAGCGTCTACAAAACAGCAATATCCCTTATCCTGTAATGAAGTCCTCTCAATAACCTGTTCTAGTTTTTGGTGATTAAATTGGAAGTTTATGTTGAAATATTTTTTCATGAGTGACTATAAATTATTATTTATCGTATTTAAACGATCCAAAAAATATTCCTTACTATACTTTAATTTGAAACAGTATTTAATATGTTTGTTAATGTAATTTCAAAGGTACCTAAGGCAAACTCTTGTTCATATTTTGCTCTTGCTAATGCGCCCATTTGGCTTCTCAATTCAGGATTCTTTATTAAAATCTCCAGCTTGTCCGCTAAGGCACCGGCATCCATTTGTTGTACTAAAAAACCTGTTTTGCCTTCTTCAATAATCTCAGGAATCCCACCTTCGTAAGTAGAAACTATTGGCAGAGAGAATTGCATCGCTTCCAATAAAACGAGAGGAAAACATTCATTATGATAGTACGTAGGCAATGTAAAAATGTCGGTTTGCTGATAAGCGATTTCTTTTTCAATATCATATTTACGTCCTGCATAATGTACCTTTTTGTTTAATCCCAGTACAGTTACTTTTTCCTGAAACTGTTTGGCAGTAATATCCCCTTCACCTCCAATAAAAACACAATGAAACGGTAATTGTCTTATTAGCAATTGGTGACATGCCTCTAATAGCACTGATACACCTTTGGATTCAATTAAATTCGATAAAAATAATATCTGTATGGTATCCTTTTTGAGAATTTCACTGTATGTCTGGAATTCTATTTCTGGAATTCCATTAGGACAATAATATACGCAATCTTCTTTTACATATTTCCTTATATCATTGTATAAATACTTAGATAGTAAAATCACTTTTGTATTTTTAAAAAGGTTCTTGTAAAATAAATTGTCAAAAAAACGATCTTGATTTTCACTCACTCCTTTATTATGAAAATGAAGTACCAATGGCACGCCAAATAATTTAACCAAAAAGGCAACCACTATATCTTTATAAAAGCCAATACCTTTAGCAGTGATAGCTAGGCATACTACATCTGGTTTAAAAAATGATAGCTGCTTGAAAGTACTACCGATTATTTTTAAATAGGTACCCACTTTTTTCATTGGATTTTTTCCTATTTCATCAATAGCTTTTGAGGTTCCAAGATTAATGTACCTTGTATCAAACTCTTGATTGATAGGCAAACTGTCCTTTATGTATTGCCCCATCATTGACGATCCATGAACTGGGGGAGGAAGATGAAAGATGAATAAAATTTTCTTATTCATTATTTACTTTTTTTAAAGATCTAATCACCTTTGCTGGATTTCCTGCAACAATAGAAAATGGTGGCACATCTTTAACAACAACGGAACCGGCACCTATAATTGAATCATTACCAATAACTATAGGACCTATAATAATAGTATGTGGACCAACAATAACATTGTCTCCAATTATTGGAGAACCTAAATCTACACCCTCCAAACTTTCTTTATTCCCAATAGTCGTATTATGCTTTAAAGTAACATTTGTACCAATTACTACTCTATTATTAAGAACTAAGCCGGTAGCATGATGAATGATTAACCCTTCCCCAATAATTGTAGAGGCTGGTATTTCACATTTTAATAAAAAATCAGTTATGAATTTGTAGAAAATTATTATTGGTGAAAATAATATCTTAGTAACCATAGAATTCATCCTCACTCTAAAATACCGCATGAAAATATAACTGCAAACAATAATTCTTCCTTTGAAATTAGGATTTTGCTTTACTGCCAGTATAATTGCTTTTAGTAAAACCATAGCGCATATAATTTAGACTTTATTCTATTGAACAACGAAAATTTGTTTTTAAATTCAGATACAATTTCAGCATTAACATTTATGTCATTATTAAAATTAAAAGAACGTAATAATGAATTATCTAGTTGCTGATCAAATCTATTAACTAGTTTAGTATGGGTTGCATTTTCCCCAAAACCAATATTGTTAATCTTTGATCTTTTTGGAGCTAGTGTCAATAAATCATTTTCAAATTGATGATAACAAGCTCTTATTGCCCAAGAATTATTTTTACCCTTAAGATAATCTTTTAACATTCCTGGCAGATCAGAACCTCCTTTTCTAAATAAATATTGTTTTTTAAAACTAATTTTAAAACTTTTAAAATACTCTTTATCCCATTGAATCTTCTCCCACCTATCTTTCCAGATGCCCCAGCTCCATGATGCCATTCTATAGCATAGATAGAATTCACTTTGAATATCATTTAAAGATTTTAAGTCCATTGACCAGCCAGTAATAGAAAATATTTTATTATGATCTTTATAATAATTTAATGATTGGTTCATAAAATCTAAGAAATTTGGAGAAGATATCAAATCATCTTCCAACACAATCACACTTTCATTACTTTCAAGAATTGTTGTAACGCCATCAATGATTGAGTTTGCAAGACCTTTATTTATGTTTGATTCAAAAATTGTAACCGATTTAAAACCATCAACAGTTTTCAAATAGGCTCTTACCTGCTCTACTTTCAAAGTTCCATCCTGACTTTTAGGGCCGTCAGAAAAGATGTACAAATCACTTTGATTGGCAAGATAATTTTGTTGTAGTGCTTCAATCGATTTTTTAGTCTCTGCTAAACGATTGTATGTAAAAAGACAAATTGGAGCGTAATATTTAGGCATGCTTAAATATGAAAATTGACTAGGATTCTTTTAAATTTCCTAATTATTATTTTTTTAATAATTTTTTAATGCATAATTCTAATTGAATGAGTTTTATCCGCACGAAAAAATTATTTATCGTAAAATAGAAACGTATAAACAACTATAAAAAAATTGAACTTATATGTCAACATATTCCTTTTAGATTTTACACTAGCTAAATTAATTAATCTGTATTGACATTATAAACAATTTAATAAATTTAAAATCTTTTCTTCAAAAGAAAAAAACATTTTATTATCTCTCAAATTTTCTATTTGCTTATTTAGCGGCTCGCTATTTTTGATTGCCATTTTAAGTTTATTTGTCAAATCCATTTTATCGATAGGGTCAAATAAAATACCATTTGACTCGTTTATTAAACTGGAAGCACCGGCAAGTTTTGAACACAGTACAAAACACCCTGCCACCAAAGCTTCATTTACTACCGCTCCAAAAGGCTCATAAGTACTGGGCAAAACAAGTACTTGAGTAATGGTATACCAATTATACAAAGCTGTACCCTCTTTTCTTCCTGTAAAAATAATTTTATCGTCAATGCCTAATTTCTTGGCATATTGATTTAAACTTAAATTCAAACCACCATCTCCTACAATTATCAATCGACAATCCTTATCCGCAACATTTGAAAAACATTTAATTAAAAAATATAAATTTTTAACTTCAACTAAACGCCCAACAAAAAGCACCACTTTTTTACCTGCCAAATCATACTTTTCAATATTTTTGTTAGCATCAATTATACTTTCATTATATATTTTTCTTAATGCCAAATCAGAATGCATAACAGGAAAACTAAGTGCCTTAACAGAACTGCCGATATTTCCTTTAAACCAGGTTGCCACTTCCTCGCTTGCAAAAATAACTCCATCAATATTTCTTGAAATGGCATTTCTGAAAATTGATCTTATCCCCTTCCTTGATATTGAGTTATCTATACTGTCATCACTCATAGTATAAACTTTAATTGAAGTATTAAATATTTTATTGTACAAAAAAACCAACAAGGTTATTTGACCATACTCAGCACACAATATAACATCTGGTCTTTCTAATTTAATAATTTTAAAAACACCAAACCTAAATGATCTACCAAAAAACTCAAAACCACCACTAATATAATTGCAATTAAAATTACAAAGTGATTTTAAATTTTCTTGATTAAATTTTTGATCACTAACATTCTTTAAACTAAAATAGAAAGAGGCTTCAAAAAAATCATTTATAGCATTGAAAAAATCAACTCTATAAGGTGCTAAAGCCGGATGAAATACTAAAATTTTCATTAACTACCATATTTTTTAAAGATACTATGCACAATCTTCATTGGTAAAATAGTCATTATTAGATAAACATAAACAACTTTATTAAAAGGATTAAAAAACAATGCCTTTAATGATTCCTTAAACGCTTTTTTCCGTTCCCCTAATCTCAAATAAATAGATGATCTCATTTTTTTCCAAAATGAAATATAATTTTTTAACAAATATGCGTCTGAATTCAAATTGTACAATCTAATTAACTCATTCCCTACTATATCTTCACTTTCTGGAATTCTGTTTGGCTTATCATCATAAGTATGCGCAGGATCTTGAATAAAAATAGCATTGACAGTTAGACTATACGCTATTGAAAACTTAACCGCTAGTCTTGCCCAAGTCAACAA
>JBJOQF010000271.1:0-2751 GCA_046050185.1 Bacteroidota bacterium | reverse complement strand
GGAATTGATTTTAACCGTTCCTATCAAGCGCGTTTTTATGGGATTCCGATGGATTTTATAGGCAACAAAAAAGAACGTTTCAAAGATTTATTGAGCCATCGGTTCCGGTTTTCTATTTTTGATTTATCAGATGCTATTTTAGAAACCATTTTGAAAAAATTTCAGAATAAAAAATTTGATTATATCAATGGTTATACCAGTTCAATTGTTCTGTTTGCCAAATATTTAAAGCAAAAAAACATCATTTTAAAGGAAATCTGTCCCAGTTTAAAAGTATGTATGGTGACTTCAGAAATGCTTTTTGAAGATGATAAAATTCTTTTGGAACAACAATTTGGAATTCCAATTGTCAACGAATACGGAGCTTCAGAACTGGATTTAATCGCTTTTCAAAATCCTCAAGGCGAATGGCAGGTGAATTCGGAAACATTATTTATAGAGATTTTGGATGATAATAATCAAGCGGTTCCAAACGGTACTTCGGGCCGAATTGTGATTACTTCCTTATTCAATAAAGCGCATCCGTTCATTCGCTACGATATTGGTGATATAGGGATTCTGGACGAAAAAAGCACGTTGAAAAAACCCCTCCTCAAGAAATTAATTGGAAGGACAAATGATGTTGCACTTTTGCCAAGCGGAAAAAAATCACCTGGATTAACGTTTTATTACGTTACAAAAAGTATCATTGAAGACGATGGTTATGTAAAAGAATTCATAATCATACAAACAAAAATCGATACTTTTGAAATAGAATATGTGAGTGAGAATGAATTAAATTCGAAACAAATTAAAAAAATTGAAACCGCAATTGCCTTGTATCTGGAACCGAATTTGAAATTTAGTTTTTTTAGAAAAAAAGCATTAGAAAGAAGTAATCGAGGAAAATTAAAGCAATTTAAATCTATGATTTGAAACATAGACTTACACCATATAAGGTATTTAAGAAAATATAAGTATTGGTCAAAGTTAATTAATATTGAAACTTACATGAACTTACTTTCCTTATATGGTTAAAAATTAGGCATTAAAAAAATTCAATGTTATAATTTAACTTTCTTAATATAACCCGGTTTGATGATTAATTGTGTGAATAAAAACCCAATCATACAAAGGGACGCAACAACTATATTAAATCCATGAAAAGTTCTGTAAACAGTAAAATTATGCTTCAATAAGTCCAGTTTAGAAGCTGAAAGTGAATTTTCCCTAATCCTATAAAAAGCCAGACTTTCAGGAATAGGCAGCGCCGTTCTTATTTTTTTTAGAATTGTAAGCCATAACATCCAATCTTGGCGCTTCCTGATGGAAGAAATAGCAATTTTATCAAAATAATTCACATCATAAATACCGGTAAGATTCCCAACATAATTACAAAAAAATAGTTGTCTATAGGAAAGATTTCCAGGTGCCTCCACTCTTTTGTTCAATGCCTTTCCTGTTTCATCGATGCAATCATAAAAGGAGAAAGTAAAAGGTACATTATTGGTTTTAAGAAAATCAATTTGTTTCTCCAGTTTTTGTGGTTTCCACATATCATCAGCGTCCAAAAAAGAAACATACCTTCCTTTGGCTTTTTCTAAAGCTGTGTTACGGGTAATACCGGTTCCTGAATTTTTTTCGGATTGAAAAAGTTGAATCCTATTATCCTGAAGTGCCATTTTTGTAACAATAGAAACCGTTTCATCTGAAGAATAATCATCCACAATAATCATTTCCCAATTTTTGTAGGTTTGATTTTGCACAGATTGAATCGTTTCAGCAATGAATTTTTCAGAATTAAAAGACGGTGTTATAATTGAAACTAATGGTTTTTCCATTTTAATATGCTTTTTCTTCGCCCTTAAAAATATTAACTATAGTTTGGAAAATTATTTTTAAATCCAGGATAAGAGACCAATTTTCGATGTAAAAAACATCAAACTTTATTCTGTTAACCATATCGTCTTCTGTTTCAATTTCGCCACGAAAACCTTTAACTTGGGCTAATCCGGTAATTCCTGGCTTCACATAGTGGCGTACCATATATTTTTTGACTTTATTTCCATATATTTTATTTTGTGCCCAAAGATGTGGCCGCGGACCTACAACTGACATATCACCAAGTAAAACATTTATAAATTGAGGTGTTTCGTCAATGCTCGTTTTTCTCATAAACTTCCCTATTCTAGTAACTCTCGGGTCGTTTTTTGAGGCTTCAGTTTCCGTTTTCTTATTGATTTTCATGGAACGAAGTTTATAACAGAAAAATTCGTTTTCATCTATTCCAGGTCTTCCTTGCTTGAAGAAAACAGGGCCTCTGGATTCTAATTTTATTAAAATCGCTAATAATGGAATTAGCCAAGATAATAGAAAAGCAATAATTATAATGGAGAAAACAATATCGAAAATTCTTTTAAACACCTTTGTACTTGGCTCATGCAACATTGTTTTATTCAACGAAAGCACAGGGAAAAAATCGTAATAATCTATTTTTAAATTTTTAGAGAAAATCTCTTTTGTGTCCGGTATAAATTTTATTGTTTTATTATTTTCATCTGCAAAATCAATCAGATCTTTCAAATGGTCATTGGAAATTTCATTTAATGAGCAGTAAATTTCATCAACCCCATTTTCAATTACAAACGGTTTTAAATCCGACAACTTTCCTTTGATATTTTGATTTGATCTCTTATCCGAAAAATACCCTAAAAAACGATATCCATAATCTTTTCTCGTTTCAAAAAGATCTTTTAATTGAATTGCTTCCTG
>JBJOQF010000270.1:0-8119 GCA_046050185.1 Bacteroidota bacterium | reverse complement strand
TGAGTTTTCCTTGAAACTGAGGTGTTTTATCTAAACTCAAACTATTTACTTTTGTTGGATATTGCAAAACGGGATAATGCATTTCATATAAATCGTTTTTTTGCGAATAGAAATAATCCTGAACTTCCGTTGGAATTAGACTCTCGACTTTCAATCTTTCAGCAACTAAATCAATTTGTTCGATATTATTGGTTAACATTTTTCGCCAATTAGTTTTATCAGCATAATGATTTTTTAACGCTACCTCAGTAATCCCAGCCAAATACCGATTGGGAACTTCTACAATCGAAATAGCTTGAGCAGCACCTTGATCAATCCATCGTGTAGGCACTTGTGTTTTTCTGGTCACGCCTACTTTTACTTCGCTTGACAAGGCCAAATAAACAATATGTGGCTGCAACTGAACCTTTTCTTCATAAGCTAAATCTCTATCCTGAATTCCCAGATGCGCCGTACTCAATTCCGGTTTCATAATCCAATCTCCAACTGCCGGACTCGAATAGAAACACTCATAGCAAAATCCTTGACGAAATATCTTTTTCTTCTTTCCACAATTTAAACATTGATATCCGATAAAATTAATTTCGATATTTTTATTCAGCAACTGATTCACATTCAAAAAACTATTCTCAAAAACCAAGTAATATTGAATTGGATTGCCAAATTCAGTTTGCATTTTTGCTAGTACACCTTCGTAAGTCATTTGAATATAAGATTTAAGATAAACGATATTAGATTTAAGATCGCTATGTTAGAATATTTGATTTTAAATAGGACTTCATCTAAGAAAAAAATACTATTTTTGATTCAATTGCAAAGTTAACATTTGTCAATCGATATTCAAATTCAATATCGTAAATCTAATATTGTAAATCGTAAATCCATAAAATGCCAATCGCCATAATCAATTCGTTTGCCTCATGGGTTCTGAAACAACGCATCCATCAGATCGAACTTTTCTTGAAATATCCTAATGAAGTTCAGGAAGAATTGCTTATGAATTTAATTCAGTCATCAAAAAATACTGTTTTAGGCAAAGAATATGATTATGCATCGATACATTCCTATGCCACTTTTGCTGAACGAATTC
Source organism: Bacteroidota bacterium (assembly GCA_046050185.1). GTDB lineage: Bacteria > Bacteroidota > Bacteroidia > Flavobacteriales > Flavobacteriaceae > Flavobacterium. The sequence continues at coordinate 7,029 of JBJOQF010000270.1, read as the reverse complement.
CTATTTCTACTTACGAAGAATTACAACCCCTGATTGAAAGAACTCGAAAAGGAGAACAAAATGTTTTTTGGGAAACCCCAATAAAATGGTTTGCAAAATCAAGTGGTACAACAAATGCCAAAAGTAAATTTATTCCAGTAAGCAGCGAAGCATTAGAAGATTGCCATTATAAGGGAAGTAAGGATTTGTTGAGTTTGTATCTCAATAATAATGAAGAATCAGAACTTTTTCTTGGAAAAAGTCTTCGCCTTGGCGGGAGCTCTCAAATATATGAGGATAATAATACATTTTTTGGAGATTTATCCGCAATATTAATAGAAAACATGCCTATTTGGGCTGAATTTAGCAGCACTCCAAGCAACAAAACTTCTCTTATAAGTGAATGGGAAACAAAAATTAGTGCTATTATAAACGAAACAAAAAATGAGAATGTAACCAGTTTTGCAGGTGTCCCTTCTTGGATGCTAGTCTTAATGAATAAAATGCTGGAAGAAACCGGAAAAGGAAATTTATTTGAACTTTGGCCAAATTTAGAAGTATACTTTCACGGAGGCATAAATTTTGAGCCCTATCGAGATCAGTATAAAAAAATACTCCCGAAAAAAGGTTTTAAATATTACGAAATATACAATGCTTCCGAAGGCTTTTTTGCCATTCAAGATTTAAATTATTCCAGTGATTTACTATTGATGTTGGATTACGGGATTTTTTACGAATTTATTCCAATGGACACTTTTGGAACCCCGAATCAAAAAGCTATCCGTTTAGCAGATGTAGAACTTTTCAAAAATTATGCATTAGTAATCACTACTAATTCCGGTTTATGGCGTTATTTGATAGGTGACACAGTGCGTTTTACCTCATTAAATCCATACCGAATTCGGGTTACTGGCAGGACTAAACAGCACATCAATGTGTTTGGAGAAGAATTGATGGTCGAAAACACAGATCAAGCTATTGCCAAGGCTTGCAAAATGACTCAAATGGAAGTCGTTGAATATACCGTTGCTCCTATATTTATGGATGGTAAAGAAAAAGGTGCTCATGAATGGATGATTGAATTTAAAGACAATCCTGCCGATGTATCTCAATTTCAGAAAGCATTGGATGAATCCATACAATCCCTAAATTCTGATTACGAAGCAAAACGACACAACAACATGACATTAAATCCGTTAGTAATTAATATAGCCCGAAAAAATTTGTTTTATGACTGGCTAAAAGACAAAAACAAACTGGGCGGACAGCACAAAATTCCAAGATTATCGAACCAAAGAGATTATCTGGAACAATTAAAAAGCATGCAATTTTAAACAAACTAATATATAGAAAGATGAAAAACACGTTCTACATCTTGATAACACTAGTTTTCCTAAGTTCTTGCGGACCACACAGAATGGGTTGTGGAGCCAGAGGAATTTGTAAATCTCCTGAAAAAACAAACATTGATAAAACCTGAAAAAGTGCCCACAATTAAAGTATAAAATAAAAAAGAGTCTGTTCCCAAAATAGTTTTGAGACAGACTCTTTTTATAATATTATAATTACACTATTCCTCGTCCATCATATCAATATGCCTGTCATGGTAGCCTAATAGGTATAAAACACCGTCGAGACCCAGGCTAGAGATTGAAGTAGCTGCATTTTCTTTTACTTTTGGTTTAGCATGAAAAGCAATACCTAAACCTGCCAAATTCAACATAGGCAAATCATTCGCACCATCACCCACAGCAATAGTTTGGTTAATGTGTATGCCTTCTTTTTCTGCAATAGCTTTTAAATATTCAGCTTTCTTTTGTCCATCAACAATTTCACCCAAATAATTACCTGTTAATTTACCATCAATAATCTCCAATTCATTAGCGTGAACATAATCAATTCCTAATTCCTTTTGTAAATAATTACCAAAATAAGTGAATCCTCCTGATAAAATAGCAGTTTTATATCCGTAATATTTTAAGGCCTTCATCAAGCGATGTGCTCCTTGTGTTATAGGCAGATTTTCAGCCACTTTTTGCAGTACATCTTCACTTAAACCTTCTAACAAAGCCATACGTTGTTTAAAACTTTCACTAAAATCAATTTCGCCATTCATAGCCGATTCAGTAATAGCTCTTACTTGCTCCCCAACACCTGCTAATTCAGCTAATTCATCAATTACTTCCGTTTGAATTAAGGTAGAATCCATGTCAAAACACACCAAACGTCTGTTTCTTCTATACATATTATCTTCTTGAAAAGAGATATCGACATCTAAAGTTCTCGAAATTTCCATAAAACTGGCAGTCATCGACGTTTTGTCTACAATATTACCCGTTACAGATAATTGTACGCAGGAACGAGGATATTCTTCTTTTTCAACCACTGAGGTTCTTCCAGTTAATCTTATGATAGAATCTATATTCAAATTTTGGTCTGACATTATTTTGGTCACAGCCGCCAGTTGAACAGCTGTTAATGTTTCTCCCAAAATATTTATGATATAACGTTGCTTGCGTTGTGCTTTCACCCAGATTTCGTAATCAGGAATCGAAATTGGAATAAAGTTAACCTTAATCCCTAATTCATAGGCTTTGAACAATAAATCTTTTAAAACAGGTGCAGAAGAAGACCCCGTTTTTATTTCAAATAAAATACCCAAAGATAGCGTATCGTGGATATCGGCTTGACCAATATCTAAAATAATGGCATCATAAGTCGCTAATATAGATGTCAAACCAGCTGTCACCCCTGGTTTATCTTGTCCAGAAACTTTTAATAAAATAACCTCTTTATCTTCTATTATCATTTTGTTTTTATATTGATTTTCAATAAGCAAAAATCGGCATTCTATTGCTTATAAAAAAGAATATCCCGTGTTTTTTCACAAAGAGAAAATCGAGATTTAAACCTCCTTGATTTATACAGTAGAAATTCTAGATTAAAATAATCGTCACCTCTAAAAAAAACCTGCTCAAATAAATGAACAGGTTTCTATTTTTGCAAAAAATGCAATCTTTATACTATTAGCCTTTGTAAAAGTTTAAAACTTTGATAAAGGTGTTTTTCCTAAAAAAAATGTAATTACCGAGCAAACTAACAATTTGTTTTAACGATAATTATTTTTCGTTTTCATCAAAATTTACCATCCAATTGACCCCAAATTTATCGGAAAACATTCCAAAATAAGCGCCCCAAAAGGTTTGATTCATTGGCAGGGTTACCGTTCCTCCAGCTGAAAGTCCGTTAAATAATTTATCTGCTTCTTCTTTACTCTTAGCATTGATTGAAAGTGAAACGTTTTGCCCAAAAGCAACTTCCCCACTTGCCGAATTGCTGTCGCTTCCCATCAACACAAATCCATCACTTATTGGCAATGTAACATGCATGATTTTTTCTCCATCTTCTTCAGAAAGAGCGGGATGACCTTCTGTTGGCGGCATATCTTTAAACTTCCCAATATAAGGAAATTCTCCTCCAAATACAGATTGATAAAATAGGAATGCTTCTTCGCAGTTCCCATTAAAAATTAAATACGGATTAATTGATGCCATAATTCTATTTTAAGATTAATATTTTATTTTTTCTCTGAAAGTTTCTTTACCAAATCTAACCCTTTTGGAAATGTACTTTTGAAGTAATCGACATATTTTTCGACTGAATCCATTTTAGCTTCTAAAACAGTCTTACCATTATTTTCGATCAATTTATACGTTTCCATAGCACCAGCCCATTCTTGATTTACATCATCAATAGGCATTTCCTGAAAGTTTTTGATTTCACTCAAATGTTTAAAAGCGATATATTCATTATCTATTTTCTTGTAAATAATACTATTCATTCCGTCCCCATTTGGAGATAAAAAATGAATTTTACTACCTTCTTTCCAATCGCTTACTGGATAATTCCCTTCACAAAAAACGGATGTCCATTGTTTGTATGTTTCTTCATTCCATAAAATACCCCAAACTTTTTCCCTTGGAGCATTTATCTCGATTTTAAACTCTAATGTTATCATCTTTCAATTTTTAAATTAAAAAACTGCTATTTTGGTAATTTACTAAAATCCATGAACAATACATTCCAGCGATGTCCATCTAAATCCGCGAAACCGCAACCGTACATCCAACCTTGATTTTCTGCTGGTTTAGCGAAAACTATCCCTCCGGCTTCTTCTACTTTCTTTGCTAATTCATCTACTTCTTCTCTACTTTCTGCATCAATTGAAATTAATAGTTCTGAGTTTAATTGCGTATCTGTAATTTTATTTTGCACAAAACCTTCAAACATAGATTCCTCAAAAAGCATAATAACAAAATTAGCAGCTCCAACTAACAGGCATGTTGAATGTGGCGTATCATGTTGTTCATTAAAAGAGAATCCTATTTTAGCGAAAAACGCTTTTGATTTTGCCACCTCTTTTACAGGTAAATTGAGCCAAATTTGTTTTGTCATCACATTAATTTTAGAGTATCAATTTTCGACATTTTTTTTAAAATTATCTAATATAGCCTGCCAGCCCTTTTTTTGTAACTCTTCAGGGTTTTCTGTTTCGGGGTCAAAACTTTCGGTCACTACTACTCCTCCATTTTGAGGTTCAAAAGTAATTTTAACCCTTCTGCCATCTGCCATTTCATACGCTATTAATGAATATTCTTTGACAACACTATATTCTCCTTCAAAATCAAAACTCATAGCACCATCTCTTGAAGCCATGGTAAATTTGAATTTTCCTCCTACTCTCAGATCATTCTCTGCAAATGGAGTATGCCAATCATCAGAAGCATTGTTCCATTTCATGACATGTTCTGGCAAAGTCCAAAATTCCCAGACTTTTTCTATAGGAGCATTTATTCTATTTTGTACTGTTATCATTTCTAGCTATCTTTTAAATTTTTGCGATTATAAATTTACAAAAATATTTAAACTCTGTTTTGTTTTTATAATCGAAAATATGATTTTCAATAAATTATATAAAAAAAAACCTGCTCAATGGAATGAACAGGTTTACTATTTTTAGAAGAGATAATAACATTAATCTTTTCAAGAATTCAAATTATGAAGCAATTTCCAATCGTTTCAATAAGTTTTTATTCAACGTTTCTTTGGCATAATCTACGTCAATTTCTAATATTTTATCATCAGAACTCGGCAATTCATACATTGCATCGGTTAAAATGGCTTCGCATAAAGAACGCAATCCACGAGCTCCTAATTTATATTCTAACGCTTTATCAACAATGAAATCCAAAGCTTCATCAGTAATCGTGAACTGAACCTCATCCATCAAAAACAATTTCTCGTATTGTTTGATTAAGGCATTTTTAGGTTGTGTCAATATCGCACGCAAGGTTTCTCTATCCAAAGGGTCCATGTGTGTCAATACTGGCAAACGACCAATAATCTCCGGAATCAATCCAAAATCCTTAATATCTTTTGGAATAATATATTGCAACAAATTGTCTTTATCAATATTATCCACATTTTTTGAAGTAGAATAACCTACGGCTTGACGATTCAATCGTTTTGAAATAATACGTTCAACACCATCAAAAGCACCACCGGCAATAAACAAAATATTCTGTGTATTTACCTCTACGAATTTTTGGTCTGGATGTTTACGTCCTCCTTTTGGTGGTACATTCACAACGGTTCCTTCTAATAATTTCAATAATGCTTGTTGCACACCTTCGCCGGAAACATCACGCGTAATCGACGGATTGTCACTTTTACGTGCTATTTTATCTATTTCGTCAATGAATACAATTCCGCGTTCGGCTTTGGCTACATCATAATCAGCAGCTTGAAGCAGACGAGTCAAAATACTTTCAACATCTTCCCCAACATACCCAGCTTCTGTCAAAACTGTCGCATCCACAATAGCTAAAGGCACATCCAACATTTTTGCAATGGTTTTTGCCACCAACGTTTTTCCTGTTCCTGTTTGTCCCACCATGATGATGTTACTTTTTTCAATCTCTACTTCATCGTCTAATTGCTGTTGCATCAAACGTTTGTAGTGGTTGTAAACCGCAACCGACATTACTTTTTTAGTTTGATCCTGTCCAATTACATATTGATCCAAAAATGCTCTGATTTCTTTTGGTTTCTTCAAAATCAAATCTCCAACCAATTTTGAACTGCCGCTGGATTTCAATTCTTCTAAAACAATTCCGTGTGCTTGTTCGATACATTTATCACAAATATGTGCATTGATACCAGCAATCAACAAATTGGTTTCTGGCTTCTTTCTCCCACAAAACGAACACTCTAATACTACTTTTGCCATTCTTTTAGTCTAATGTCATAAAGTCAAAAGTCGTAAAGTCTCAGCTATGCTTTTGACTTTTGGACTTTTGACTTTCGACTAATAATTTATCCTCTTATTAAAACTTCATCAATCATTCCGTATACTTTTGCTTCTTCAGCAATCATCCAATAATCACGTTCGCTGTCGTTATGCACTTTCTCAAAAGTTTGTCCTGAATGATGCGAAATAATTTTATACAATTCATCTTTCAGTTTCAACATTTCACGTAAGTTAATTTCCATATCAGTAGCAACCCCTTGAGCGCCGCCTGATGGTTGGTGAATCATTACTCTTGAATGTGGTAAAGCCGAACGTTTTCCTGCTGCACCTGCACATAAAAGCACTGCTCCCATTGAAGCTGCCATTCCGGTACAAATTGTTGCAACATCTGGTTTGATGTATTGCATCGTATCATAAATTCCCAATCCCGCGTAAACGCTTCCTCCTGGAGAATTCAAGTAAATTTGAATGTCTTTTGAAGCATCGGCGCTTTCAAGAAACAACAACTGTGCTTGAACAATATTTGCAATTTGGTCATCAATTCCTGTCCCCAAGAATATAATTCTGTCCATCATCAGCCTTGAGAAAACGTCTAATTGTGAAATATTCAACTGACGCTCTTCGATGATATATGGAGTCATGTTTTTAGGAGTCATTGCGCCTACGATTTTATCGTAATACATTGCGTTTATCCCTTGGTGCTTTGTAGCAAATTTTTTAAATTCTTTACCGTAGTTCAT
>JBJOQF010000269.1:0-2565 GCA_046050185.1 Bacteroidota bacterium | reverse complement strand
CGTATTGTTTCGGCCATTGAATATCTGCCTGAAGTTCCTGAGCGAAAGTCAATCCTAAATTGGGGTTTCTAAGCGATTCTCTGGCAAACAAAACCAAATCTGCTTGACCGGTGGCAATTATTTCTGCCGCTTGACTGGATGCTGTAATTAATCCTAGTGCACCGGTCATTATTGCGGTTTCTTTTTTTATTCTTTCTGCAAAAGGGACTTGGTAATTTGGCCCTAACGGAATTTGTTGGTGAGAGACTAATCCTCCCGAAGAAACATCAATTAAATCAACTCCTTTTTCTTTTAGTATTTTCGAAAGCTGAACTGATTCTTCGATGTTCCAGCCGCCTTCTGCCCAATCTGTAGCAGAAATTCTAACGAATAAAGGCAAATTTTCCGGCCATTCCGATTGTACAGCTTCTACGACATCTAATGTTAAACGGATTCGGTTTTCGAAACTTCCCCCGTATTCGTCCATTCTAAAATTAGACAAAGGCGAGAAAAACTCATGTAATAAATATCCGTGAGCCGCATGAATTTCGAGTACTTGAAAACCCGCTTGAACCGCTCTTTTTGTGGCTGATTTAAAGTCGGAAACTACTTTTTCAATTCCTGTTTTATCTAATGCAATTGGTGTTTTTTCGTTTTCATGATACGGCACGGCACTTGGTGCTATAGTATCCCAACCGCCTTGTGTTTCGTCTAGGCTTCCTCCGCCTTCCCAGGGAGCAGCTGCACTTCCTTTTCTTCCGGCATGCGCCAATTGGATTCCGGGAACCGAATTCTGATTCACAATAAACTGATTAATTACTTGCATTTTTTCGATATGTTCGTCTTTCCAAAGCCCCAAATCACCGGGAGAAATTCTGCCTTCGGGAGAAACCGCAGTCGCTTCCTGAATGATTAATCCTGCGCCTCCGGTGGCACGACTTCCCAAATGCACGAGATGCCAATCATTGGCAAAGCCGTCTATTGCAGAATATTGGCACATGGGTGAAATAACAATTCTATTTTTAAGGGTAATCGTTTTTATTTGAAGTGGCGAAAATAAGTTTGAAGACATAATTATTGATTTTTATGTATTTTTTAAATAAAGATAATTAAAAATTTATTTTCTAAAAAAGGAAAGTTAAGGGACATTACCGAAAGTAAAAATTGAAATTTAATTAATTAACAAACATTTAAAACGGTATGGAATAATTATTGCGAATTAAACAAATAGAAAACCTTACTTTTGTAAGTTGTAAAAGAACTAAAATTAAAAAATGGACATAGTTATCAAGCTTTCTCAATTTTTATTGAGCTTATCATTACTTATCATACTTCACGAATTAGGACATTTTATTCCTGCAAAATTGTTTAAAACCAGAGTCGAAAAATTTTACTTGTTTTTTGACGTTAAATATTCCCTTCTAAAAAAGAAAATTGGCGAAACGGAATACGGTATCGGGTGGTTGCCTTTGGGTGGTTATGTAAAAATTTCCGGAATGATTGACGAAAGCATGGACAAAGAGCAAATGGCTTTACCACCACAACCATGGGAATTTCGTTCGAAACCGGCTTGGCAGCGTTTGATTATTATGCTTGGCGGTGTTACGGTAAACTTTATTCTGGCTTTTATTATTTACATTGGGATGGCATTTGCTTATGGGGATACCTATATTGCTAACTCCGATTTGAAAGACGGTCTTTTGATAGAAAATAAAGCCATGCAAAGTGCAGGTTTCAAAACTGGTGATCATATTCTATCTGTCGATGGTGAAAAAATAACCCGATTTGATAATACCATTAACATGAAAATTGTAATGGCAAAACAGGTTTTGATAGAAAGAAATGGAACTGCGCAGTCTATCACAATGCCAAATAATTTTGTAGATCAATTATCAAAATTTGAAAAGGGTCCATTAGTATCTATCAGGATGCCTTTTGCAATAACTTCTATTTCTGAAGGATCGTTGAATACTGCCCTTCAACCAAAAGACATTATTCTTTCATTGAACGGAAAGCCAACCAGATATTTTGACGAAGTAATAACTGTATTAGAAAACAATAAAAACAAAACCATTTCAGCTACCGTTTTAAGAAACGAAAAAGAAGTGCCTTTGAAAGTTATCGTTTCTAAAGAAGGTAAATTAGGAATTGGTATTGGAGCTTTAGGAATGGATTCTCTTGAAAAACTAGGCTATTATAAAATCAGCAAGCAGGAATTTGGACTTTTAGAATCTATCCCTGTAGGATTAGAAAAAGGAAAAGACCAATTAGTAGGTTACGGAAAACAATTGAAAATGATTTTCAGTCCAAGTACCGGTGCTTACAAACAAGTAGGTGGTTTTAAGGCCATATTTGATATTTTTCCTAATACTTGGAGCTGGGAAGTTTTTTGGACCATTACCGCTTTGTTGTCGATAATGCTTGGTGTAATGAACTTATTGCCTATCCCGGCGCTTGATGGTGGTCATGTAATGTTTTTATTATATGAAATTGTCAGTGGTAAAAAACCAAGTGACAAATTCCTAGAGAATGCACAAATGGTTGGTTTCGTATTACTTATAACACTGTTACTATTTGCTAATGGAA
>JBJOQF010000268.1:0-5124 GCA_046050185.1 Bacteroidota bacterium | reverse complement strand
TGTAGTCTTGCCAAATGCCATGCATAAAGAGTTTGTAATTAGAGCAGCAAAGGCAGGAAAACACGTTATTGTCGAAAAACCAATGGCAATTACTGCTGAAGATTGTCAGGAAATGATAGCTATTTGTAAAAAAGCTAATGTGCAATTGGGGTTGGGTTATCGCTTGCATTATGAACCGTATAATATTGAAATTAAAAGGTTAGGTCAAGAAAAAGTCTTTGGTCAGGTGCGTTTGATTGAAGCTTCGTTGGGTTATAATACTGGTGATACGATTGATTGGCATGTGAATAAAGCCATGTCAGGAGGAGGGCCACTTATGAATCTCGGAATTTATTGTGTTCAGGCCAGTCGTTATGTATTGGGAGAAGAACCCGTTTCGGTAACCGCTCAATTTGGGCCAATTATTAATAAAATAAAATTTGCAGAAGTAGAAGAATCGATTACTTGGCAGTTAAATTTTCCAAGCGGAGCTGTTTGTAATTCTTCTAGTTCATATAGTTGTGGTATTGACAGGTTATTTGCTTCTGCTGATGAAGGTTTTTTTGAGCTTAGTCCTGCTATAAGTTATGGTCCGTTTAAAGGAAAGACAAGTAAAGGCGACCTAAACTTTCCAGAAATTAATCAGCAGCAAACACAACTTGACGAAATGGGAAAACTTATTATAGAAAACAAACCATTACCAAGCCATATTACTGGGGAAGAAGGTCTTAAAGATGTTAGTATCTTGCAAGCTATTTATGAGGCAGCAAGGACTGGTAAAAAAGTTTCTTTGGTTTAATAATAAAACCCACAAAACTTAAATAATTTAAGTCTTATGGGTTTTTATCTAAATTCTAAATTTGATTATTCTCCTAAAAACGGATATCTATAATCTTCAGGAGTAACAAAAGTTTCTTTGATAGTTCTTGGCGAAGCCCAACGCAATAAGTTCAAGGCAGAACCTGCTTTGTCATTAGTTCCTGATGCTCTTGCACCACCAAATGGTTGCATGCCTACAACAGCTCCTGTTGGTTTATCATTGATATAAAAGTTACCAGCGGCATTTTGTAATTTGGTAGTTGCTTCTTCAATTGCATAACGATCTTGGCTAAAAACAGCTCCAGTTAAAGCATATTCTGAAGTGGTATCAACAAGTTCTAAAGTTGCTGACCATTTCGCATCTTCGTATACAAAAATAGTCATAACGGGTCCAAATAATTCGGTTTCCATTGTGGTATAATGTGGGTTAGTAGTCACGATTACGGTTGGTTCAATAAAATACCCAACAGATTTATCATAATTACCCCCAACGATTATTTCAGCATCAGCGTCTTTTTTAGCTTGGTCAATAAAACTGGCTAATTTGTCAAATGAACCTTCGTGAATTACTGCTGTGATAAAGTTGCTAAAATCTTCAGGAGAGCCCATTTTCATAGATTTTACATCCGTTATTAGTTGTTCTTTTATAGTAGTCCATAAACTTTGTGGGACGTATGCTCTTGAAGCTGCAGAACATTTTTGCCCTTGAAATTCGAAAGCACCACGTACAATTCCTGTAGCCACTTGTTTGGCATTCGCACTTGGATGTGCGATTATAAAATCTTTTCCTCCTGTTTCTCCTACAATTCTTGGATACGTTTTGTAGTGGTGGATGTTAGTTCCAATTTTTGCCCAGATATCTTTGAATACGTGTGTTGAACCTGTAAAGTGTATTCCTGCAAAATCGCGACTTGCCAAAATAGTATCTGTAATCATCAATGCATCTCCAAAAACAACATTAATAACGCCGTCAGGAACTCCAGCTTCTTTGAATACATCAATGATAATTTTGGCTGAGAATACTTGGCTGTCACTTGGTTTCCAAATAACAACATTACCCATCATAGCAGCACTTGCAGGAAGATTTCCGGCAATGGCAGTGAAGTTGAATGGAGTAATAGCGTATATAAAACCTTCTAGTGGTCGGTATTCCAATCGATTCCACATATCAGAATTTGATTTTGGCTGATCACTGTAAATTTGAGTCATAAATTCTACGTTGAAACGTAAAAAATCGATAAATTCACAGGAGGCATCAATTTCGGCTTGATGGATATTTTTGGATTGTGCAATCATAGTTGCAGCATTTATTCTGGCTCTATAAGGACCGGCAATCAATTCGGCTGCTTTTAGGAAAATAGCAGCTCTTTGTTCCCAAGCCATATTAGCCCATGCAGTTCTTGATTCTAATGCATTTGCAATCGCTTTTTCGATATGTGCTTTTTCGGCAAGATGATAGGTTCCTACGATATGTTTGTGATCGTGAGGTGCAGTCATATTTTTTGTGTTTCCGGTTCTAATTTCTTCGCTTCCAATATATAATGGCACATCGATTTTAGAATTCCACAATTTTGTGTAAGCGGCTTGAACAGCTGATTTTTCTAGTGAATTTGGTGCGTATCCTTTTACCGGTTCGTTTACAGCCTTTGGTACATTAAAAAATCCTTTTAGCATATTTATAGAATTAGAAAATTAGCGAATGTTTGTGTTTGATGATTTTTTTTCACAAAAGTACGAAGGATTGTTTTAAAAATCGTTATTTGTTGGTGTAAAACTATTGGTAATAAATTAGATCATTTGTTTTATAGCCCGGATAGAAATGGAAAGCCCGGAGTAAAAAAAAGCTTTTTTTGCTGTTCTAAAAAAGCGACCAACGGAAGCTCTTTTTAGGGCTTGCAAAAATGCTGTTTTTATGAGGACTTGTAATGAATAGCTGGAATAGCTTCCAAGAGATAAAGACGCGAATTTTAGTTTAATGCAAATGGAGCACAAAGTCTGAATGTAGGTACAATAACTTTGAAATTTTTTGTAGAAGTAAAATTAATCATATTAAAATAGCCTTTCATTGCGCCATAAGGAGATGATAATAAGCATCCGGAACTGTAGGTATGGAATTCTCCTGGTTTTAAAACTGGTTTTTTTCCAATGATACCTTCGCCATCTACTATTTCTATATCGTTTAGGGAATCGAAAATTTCCCAATGGCGAGAAATTAACTGAACAGAATCTTTACTGTGGTTTTCGATTGTGATTTCATAACTAAAGGCAAAGTGGATTTTATAGTTTTTGAAGTAGGTTCCTTCAAAACTAGTCAATACCGATATCTTTATGCCTCTTGTTATTTGAGAAACCATAATAAATAAATGAATAGGTGCTTAATAGTGACAAATTTACAAAAAATTGATTTTGTATAGTCATTTTTCGAAAAGTTTTTTTTAGTTGATTATATTTAATGAATTTGCCGTGCCTTTGCCGATGGCTCTATCATATCGATCGGTATTTTCGCGGTAATACACCATTATGGAATAATCATTTTCAGTTTGATAAAAATTACCGTCAATTGCATTTTCGTGATCAATTATTCCTTTGTTATCTGCAACTGTATACTGGAAATTTGTAAACCCTTGTTTTATTAAAACTGCTTTTTCATAAATGCCCTTTTTTTCATTATAATCCATTTTATATTCGGGTGTCAGGTTGTAATTATTGAACATGCCGTTTATATAAATGTCTTTATTAATTCTAAAAGTAGGAGCCGAAAGACTAAAATATGCCCAGGCATAATCAGCTTCAACTTCACTATTGGTTGCATTTATGTTCTTGACAACAAAATTTCCGTTTATATCTTGTGTTACGGAATAGGGGTAATTTGTTCGGGAATTATTGGTATATAAATAAGAACTGTAAATTTCATTATTTGAATCTACGCGGGCTAGATTATTATTGGCTGCTCTAATGTCTTTATTTTCAAAATATAAAAACTCGTTTCCTGCCCAAAACTGGGTTTGTGTATCATATTTATAAATCAAATCATTTCCAATGGTATATTGAGGGACAATATTTGTAATGGCATCATTGAATTGCCCATTTTGAAGTAAAATTACTTTCACGTTTTTTGATGGATTTTGAAAAGTAATGGTACTCGATTTAATGGCAAATTCTAAGTTGTGTTTAGATTCTAAATTACTAACAGTTCTTGCTCTTTTTATTTGGATAGGAATTGTGACAATATCTTCATAAAGAATAAATTTTCTTGAAAAAACGACTTCTTTGTTGTTGTTTAAAATTTTTAAGATGTAATTACCGCTGATTAATAATTGTGTAAACTGATTTGGAATAGCCAATCTATAATGGGAATAGATTTGTAAGGTATTGAAAGAATTAGTGTAATCTGAAATTCTTTGATTGTCAAAACCTCTTAAATATTCACTTTTAGGAATATCTGTGGGATTCCAGTTATAGTCACAATGTGTTATTTCGTAGTAATAATCAGCTTCATTGCCAAACAAATCGTCAAATTGTAACTGAAATCCTTCTCCTAATTTAAAAATTGGAATTACATTTTGTTCACTTTGTGCAAAAGAAATTGTCTTAATATTATATGGTGGTGCAACCTCTTTTTCTACTTGTGCAGTAGCTGAAGTAATTATAAAAATCATTACTATTTTTTGAAAAAAGGTTTTAAACATATATTCTGAATTGCTAAAATGTAAATATAACGAATTAAGGAACACTATTATTATACCAACGATTGAACAGTGTTATTTGTTATGCCGAAAATTTATTTAAAACAAACAGGAATAATTTCGCCTTTGGCCAAACAATATTTTTCTACTAATTCAGGTGCTATTTTGTTGGTGTAATCTTCTTCAGTTACTTTAAAACCGATACTTCTTAATTTATCAAAATAATCTCTGCCATAAATGCGAACATGATCGTATTGTCCGAAGATTTTAGCCCGTTCTTTCTGATCAGTAATGGTGTCGTCAGCAAAAGTTGTGGCCCTGGATAAATCCTGTGGAATTTGTAAAATCGCCATACCGCCTGGTTTTAAAACTCTGAATAATTCCTGCATCGCTTTCGTATCGTCCGGAATGTGTTCTAAAACGTGATTGCAAAGAATAACATCATATTGATTGTCCTCGAAAGGCAAATCACAAATATCCGCTTTTACATCAGCAAGAGGTGAAAATAAATCGGTTGTGGTATAATCCAGATTTTTCTGATTTCGAAACAATTTATAAAAAGCTTGTTCCGGTGCAAAGTGCAGTACTTTCTTTTTTTCTGCCGAAGTAAAAAAATCAGTCTCTTCATTCAAATACAACC
>JBJOQF010000267.1:0-3070 GCA_046050185.1 Bacteroidota bacterium | reverse complement strand
GCAATAAATGAAGCAATCAGAATAGCAATTTTAGAATAAGTAATTACTTCCTCACCATCATTTTTAAAGGCAAGCAATGTTATAAAAATAGACATGGTAAAACCAATTCCGCCCAACATTCCTGCACCAATAATAGTTTTCCATTGTAAATCTTTAGGTAAAACACAAATTCCAAGGCTCACCCCCAAAAAAGAGAAAAGCCAAATTCCAAGAGGTTTTCCAATCACAAGTCCTACTATTATTCCTATTGTGTTAGGATGATTCAGTCCTTCATACCAATTTGTATCTATAGCGATACAGGTATTGGCTATAGCGAACAATGGCAAAATAAAAAAGGCTACGGGTTTGTGTAAAAAATGCTGAATTTTATAAGATGATGTTTTTTTGCCACCGTCACCAAACGGAATTACAAAAGCCAATAAAACACCAGTTATAGTAGCATGTACTCCTGAATTAAGCATAAAATACCACATTAAAATACCTCCAATTAAGTAGGGGAATAAATTGTGAACTTTCATTCGATTCAGGATAAACAAACCACCTAAAATACCTAAGGCTATAAATAAATTTACAAAGGCAATTGTTGATGTATAAAATAGGGCAATGACAATTATAGCGCCCAAATCGTCAATTACAGCAAGTGCAGTTAGAAATATTTTTAAGGAAGTAGGAACGCGATTTCCTAGTAAGGATAAAATACCAATGGCAAAAGCAATGTCTGTAGCCATAGGAATGCCGGCTCCGTTTTGTGTTATAGTTCCAAAATTTAATGCTAAAAAGATTCCGGCAGGAAGAAGCATACCTCCTAAAGCACCAAAAATAGGCAACGCAGCATTCTTGATACTAGACAATTCACCATCATAAATTTCTCGTTCTAATTCTAAACCTATTAAAAGGAAAAAGAGGGTCATCAGTCCGTCATTAATCCAATGTGTAATGGAATGGTGCCCCAATTGGGTTTCCCAAAAAGTGATGTATTCCTTTTGGAATGTGGAATTAGCAAGACAAAGAGAAAATATTGTTGCAAAAAGCAACAGTAATCCACCAGCTTTTTCACTTTCAAAGAATGCCTTGAATGTTTTTGTTAATCTCATTTTTGATTTTTTTCAATAAATAGCTTCTATTTATCCCAAAATAGAAAGCAGGCTAATTTACACATTTGGGAGCTATTTTTTTTGTTAATTTGGGGTACTAAACTTAGAAACCTTTTTTATGGACATCAAAATCCTTCATATCGATAGTAATAATCCGTTGCTTTGGGATCAATTGCAAAGTTCTGGATTTATTAATCACAGTGATTTTACATCATCCAAAGAAGAAATTGAAGCAAAAATTCAAGATTATCAGGGAATTGTTATCCGTAGTCGATTTAAAATTGATAAAACGTTTCTGGACAAAGCAACTGGTTTGCAATTTATAGCGCGTGTGGGAGCAGGATTAGAAAGTATCGATTGTGAATATGCTTTGTCAAAAAACATTACGCTTATCGCAGCACCGGAAGGGAATAGAAATGCTGTTGCGGAACATACATTAGGGATGATTTTGTCACTTTTTAATAAATTAAATGAAGCCGATAGTGAGGTACGATCCGGTCATTGGAACAGGGAAAGCAACCGTGGACATGAACTCGACGGAAAAACGGTGGGGATTATTGGTTACGGAAATATGGGAAAATCATTCGCCAAGAAACTCCGTGGTTTTGATGTGGAAGTGTTGTGTTATGACATTCAGCAAAATGTTGGGGATAGTAACGCTAGACAAGTTTCATTGGAAGAATTTCAGCAAAAAGTGGATGTGGTAAGCCTCCATATTCCGTGGACACCTGAAACTGATAAAATGGTTAATGCTAATTTTATCAATGGGTTTGCCAAACCTTTTTGGATTATAAACACCTCTCGAGGCAAGAATATTGTCACTGCCGATTTAGTTTCGGCGATGGAATCCGGGAAAATACTTGGAGCTGGTTTGGATGTTTTGGAATATGAAAAATTATCATTCGAAACCCTTTTTCAAGATAAAAATACACCCGAGGCTTTTCAATATTTATTACAAGCGAAGAATGTGATTTTGAGTCCACATATTGCCGGTTGGACATTTGAAAGTCATGAACGGTTGGCGCAAGTGATTGTCGATAAAATTAAAGCTAAATATTTTGGTCAAGCCAAAGTTACTGAGCCAGAGAATCGCGTTACGGGAATTGGAGGTTTCTTCTTCAAGTCAAAAAATCCTAAAGAGCTGGTAGCCTGGTACGGAAAATATTTAGGTTTAAAAACGGATCAATATGGTGCTACTTTTTGGTGGAAAGATAAAGAAGGGAATGATTGTTCTACCCAATGGTCGCCGTTTGCTGATGACACTGCTTATTTTGCACCAAGCGAAAAACAGTTCATGCAAAACTTTAGAGTACACAATTTAGAAAAATTATTACAAAAATTATCGGATGAAGGTGTAACAATTGTAGGTGATATGGAGTCTTATGATTATGGAAAATTTGGTTGGATTCTAGATCTTGAAGGAAATAAAATCGAACTTTGGGAACCAAATGATACAGTATTTCAATAATTTTTATATTTTTAGTCACTGAAAAACAACCTTATAACAATCAATTTATGGAAAATTCAAAACAGGAGGAATGGAATAATCCAAAACCAGTTCAACAAGACAATAAAAAACTTGCAGCAGGGCTACTTGCTATACTTTTAGGGCCTTTCGGGATTCATAAATTCCTTTTAGGTTACACTACCGAAGGGATTATATGGTTGGTAATTAGTTTGTGTACTTGTGGAACAATAACAGGTATATTAGGTTTAATTGAAGGAATTATATATTTAACAAAATCAGACGAAGAGTTTTATCAAACCTATCAGGTTGGTAAAAAAGCTTGGTTTTAAAGTATAAAAAAATCCCGATTTAAAAATCGGGATTTTTTATATAATCTGAAATTAATCTTCTTTATCGTTCAGTTTTCGTTCCAGCTCAGCTTGGTATTCTTCCATTACCGGTTTCATGGTACTTTCCGGAATATCCGATATTCTCAGGTAAATTAATCCATCAATGGCATTATTGAATA
>JBJOQF010000266.1:0-22912 GCA_046050185.1 Bacteroidota bacterium | reverse complement strand
AGGTCAATTTTTTTTTCTTCCATTATTTTATTTAAAAAAGTTTAATGTTTAAAGTATAAAATTTTACGAAACAGCGGTTGAACACTAATTCTAAAAATAAATACTATTTTTTCTTTGCCTGAACAGCCGCTGCAACAAAATTCACAAAAATAGGGTGTGGATTTGCTACCGTACTTTTATATTCAGGATGGTATTGAACACCAATAAAAAACGGATGGTCCTCTATTTCTACAACCTCAACTAAACCGGTATCCGGGTTAATCCCAGAAGCTACTAATCCTGCTTTTTCTAATTGATCTACGTATTCACTATTGTATTCGTAGCGGTGACGATGACGTTCAGAAATAGTTGATTTACCGTATATTTTATAAGCTAAAGTATCCGGTTTCAAATCACATTTCCAAGCACCAAGACGCATGGTACCTCCCTTGTCAGTGATTGTTTTTTGCTCTTCCATTAAATTCACTACTGCATGAAGTGTTTTATCATTCATTTCAGTAGAATTCGCTTCTGAAAGTCCAAGAATGTTTCTTGAATATTCAATAATAGCCATTTGCATACCCAAACAAATTCCGAAAAATGGAACTTTATTTTCACGGGCATAACGAACCGTTTCTATTTTTCCTTCAATTCCTCTTTCACCAAAACCTGGCGCAACAAGAATCCCGTCTAATCCTGATAATTTCTCTTCTACATTAGAGGCATCGATATATTCTGAATGGACTGAAATAACATTTACTTTGGTTTCATTAGTAGCACCTGCATGAATGAAAGCTTCCAAAATAGATTTGTAACAATCCTGCATTTCTACATATTTCCCAATCAAACCAATATTTATGGTGTGCTTAGGATTTTTTAATCTGCGTAAAAAAGTATTCCAGTTTTTTAAATCCGGAGCCGCTTTTTTAGGCAAATCTAATTTCTTTAAAGCAACAACATCAAGTCCTTCTTCTAACATTAAATTTGGTACTTCATAAATAGTTGAAGCATCAATAGACTGGATTACCGCCTCTCTTTTTACATTACAAAACAAAGCCAGTTTATTTCGCAATTCTTCCGAAATTTCATGCTCTGTTCTACAAACTAAAATATCAGCTTTGATACCGCTTTCCATCAAGGTTTTAACCGAATGTTGTGTAGGTTTAGTTTTCAATTCACCGGCAGCAGCCAAATAAGGAACTAAAGTAAGGTGAATTACAATTCCATTATTCTCACCTAATTCCCAAACTAATTGACGAACTGATTCGATATAGGGTAAAGATTCAATATCCCCTACTGTTCCACCTATTTCAGTAATAACAATATCATAATCACCTGATTTACCAAGCAATTGCATTCTATCTTTAATTTCATTCGTGATATGAGGAACAACTTGAACCGTTTTTCCAAGAAACTCTCCTCTTCGTTCTTTTTCAATAACCGAAAGATAAATTCTTCCTGTAGTAACATTATTCGCCTGAGAAGTAGGAACATTCAAAAAACGCTCGTAATGACCCAAATCCAAATCCGTTTCAGCACCGTCATCGGTAACGTAGCATTCCCCATGTTCATAAGGATTTAAAGTTCCTGGATCAACATTGATATACGGGTCGAATTTTTGGATAGTAGTTCTGTATCCTCTTGCTTGTAATAGTTTTGCCAAAGATGCCGCTATAATTCCTTTTCCTAAAGAAGAAGTCACACCGCCAGTAACAAAAATATATTTCGTTTGATTCATTCTGTTGTTGTTTGTAATGTAGTTGTGTAAAAAACGTGGCAAAAATACAATTATAAATCGAGAAAAAGCTAATTTGAAAATGAGATAATTTGAAAATTTGACAATTCAATAACACCCTTATTTTCAAATTAGCTTTTTATTAATTTATAAATTAAAGCGGTTTTGGATATCGCTTTTTAATATTCCGAATTAACTCTTCCAATCCATTGAGTTTTAATTCATAAATCAATTGCAATTGCTGCCCTAATTCTCCTTTTGGAAAACCTTTATTGCTATACCAAACCACATAATATTCAGGTAAATCAATAAGATATTTACCTTCATATTTGCCAAAAGGCATTTTTGTATGAGCAAGTTTGATAAGTTGGTTTTGGTTTTGTTCCATTTTTTTTTAAAGAAAAAAGAATAAAGAGAAGAGAAGCAAGACTTATTCAATACTCTTACCTCTCTTCTCTTTATTCTTTACTCTAATTTATTTCCAATTGAAAGTAATTCGTTTCTCAATTTCAGGATTTAAACTTAAAAAAACAGGACATGTCATAGCCGTTCTCTCCAAAATCGTTTTACTCTTTTGATCCGTTGTTCCTAACATATCAAAAATTATTTCTATTGCTCCTATTCGTCTTGGCTCAGCATTCATAACTTTTGTAACTTCAGCAGTTGAGCCTTTAAAATCAATATTCAAATCACGAGCTTTTATTCCCATAACGGTCATCATACAACTTGCCAAAGCATTAGCAACAGTATCAGTTGGTGAAAAAGCCTCGCCTTTTCCATTATTATCTAATGGCGCATCCGATATAATTTCATTTCCGGATTGCAAATGTATTGACGAAGTTCTTAAATCGCCTAAATAGGTTACTTTTGATGTCATAATTTTATTATTATTTTACAGCTAGTGAACATTAATTACAGATAACTGAACACTTTTTAATTGGCTTCTTTTGTAGTTAAATCGGTGTCATAATATAAGATATAAACTCCTTTATTAGTATATCCACCACCTTCTTTTTTATAGTATTCAAATTTATTATCAACCTGCTCAGTTGCCATATTTTCAGCAGTTTCCTGATACGTTTTATCTTGTGACAAACGCATCATGGTATCGAATGTAATATCAAAACCACGAGTTGCAAAAGCACTCGGTAAAATTTTATTTTTCTTTTTAAATTCTTTTTCAAAAATTAAAGCTTCGGGAGATTCATTTTCACGAGTTACAGAAGGATACATTAATTTCAATTTTGTCAGATCCACAAAATTGATTTCATCAGTATCAAGTGTTTCATTAGGTTCTAAAATAACCAACTGCACTTTATAAGTTGCCATAGCACTCATCATGGTTGTCATTGTTGATTTTATCATACCTGTATTTCCGGTTTCCATTACCACATAGTTCATTTTGTCTTTTACAAATAAACTTTTTAAATTTTCAGGAGATAAAGCTCCATTTGCAGTAAGGACAGAAAATTTTACATCTTTATGATTCTCCTTTATAAATTGAATCATCGATTCCTTTTTCTTATCCACTACAGCAATAATATTACCATTTTTTGCTCTCATGTAATCAAACATGGCATTTTTAACTACGGCATTAGTTGGAATTGATTGATACAAATTACTGAATGAATTCCCAATCTCTTTTGATAATGGAGAAATCACAGGAACCTGATTCACATTCAACAACTCAGCTGTTTTCTCTACATTAGTAAGATAAAAAGGACCAATCACTGCATCTGAATCTTCCAGATTATTATCTTTAATTACAGAAGCCACATTAGAAGTATTTTTGGTTTCTTGTGAATCATAAATTTTAACATCGATAGAAAGCCCTATTTGTTTTGCTGAATCTATTGCCATCAAAGCTCCCGCATAAAAATCCAAAGTCATATTCAAAAACTTGTCTTTTTTCAAGCGCATTGCAGTTGAGTTAACAGTATCTCCTTCAATCTTTGGCATATTAAATGGTAAAAGCAATACTAATTTTTTTCTGTTGTTGCTTTTATTCGATAATGCAACATATCCTTTTTTAGTTTCTTGGGAAATTGCAATCGTCGAAGGAACTTTTAAAATCATTCCTTCCACAACACCTTGAGATAAAGCTGGGTTAAGAGTGATTAACTCATTTTGAGTCATCCCAAACATCTTTGACAAACTATAAAGTGTTTCTTTTGGCTTCACTTCATAATTTAAATAATTTACAGTCTTATTTACAGAATTTGGTTTTACAATTTCCTTTTTGGTTTCAACAACCGGAATCGTTTTCTCCACTTTTGGTCCCGAAGTTTCGGGATTCCCTTTTATAATTAATTGGTAACCAATAGGTAAATTAGAAACTATTTCAGGATTCTTTTTCTCTAATTCTTCAATGGTAATTCCATATTGTTTAGAGATAGAATATTTGGTCTCCTTTGGAAGCACCTCGTGATAAATAACTTTTTCTTGAATTACAGTAGTTATCTTTGGACTATTTTTAGATGAAATAACCAGCGTTTGTCCAATTTTCAATCCCTCTTTTTCAAGATTTGGATTGGCTTTCTTCAAATCTTCATCTGAAATACCATATTTTTTTTCAATGCCGTACAGCGTTTCTTTCGGTTCTACTAGATGAATTGTAGTTTTCGCTATTGGTTTAGCTTGGACTATTGTCTTTTGTTTTGCATCACTTTTGGGAATTAATAAAACACTATTAGGCTTTAATCCGCTTTGTGCATCTGGATTCAATTGATAAATATTATATGGCGTAACATTGTACTTTATTGCAATCTGACTTATTGTCTCTCCTTTCTCTACTTTATGAGTTATATTTTTTCCTTGTGAAAAAACAGTATAGTTAAACAACAAAGCAGTAATACAAATTGCAAAAAAATATTTCATCATTTTTATTTATAAAATTATTGAATCATTAATAACGGAACGGTATCAAATTTTATTGCAAAATCTGATACCGTTTATATAAGGAACATTAAAAATAATGATGTTCAAAGAAGAAGTAAGTAGAAATTTATATTATTCCCACTCAATAGTTGCAGGCGGTTTTGAACTAATATCATACACCACTCTATTTACTCCTTTTACTTTATTAATAATATCATTAGATACTTTCATCAAGAAGTCATACGGTAAATGCACCCAGTCAGCCGTCATACCATCCGTAGATTCAACGGCGCGTAATGCAACTACTTTTTCATACGTACGTTCATCACCCATTACACCTACACTATTTACAGGTAGTAAAATAGCTCCGGCTTGCCAAACTTTATCATATAATCCCCAAGATTTCAATCCTTCGATAAAAACAGCGTCTACTTCTTGTAAAATTCTAACTTTCTCCGGTGTGATATCCCCTAAAATTCTAATTGACAATCCTGGTCCCGGGAAAGGATGTCTTCCTAGCAATTCTGGGTCAATTCCCAATGAAGCTCCTACTCTGCGTACTTCATCTTTGAAAAGCATACGAAGCGGTTCTACAATTTTTAATTTCATGTAATCAGGTAAACCTCCTACGTTATGGTGTGATTTAATAGTAGCCGAAGGTCCTTTTACTGAAACTGATTCAATAACATCAGGATAAATAGTTCCTTGCGCCAACCATTTTACATCTTCTATAAGGTGCGACTCATCATCAAAAACTTCGATAAATACACGTCCAATAATTTTACGTTTGGTTTCAGGATCACTTACATCTGCTAATTCAGATAAAAAACGATCTCCAGCGTCTACTCCTTTTACGTTTAAACCCATTCCTTTGTATTGATCTAATACATTTTGGAATTCGTTTTTACGAAGTAAACCGTTATTTACAAAAATACAATATAGGTTTTTACCAATAGCCTGATTCAATAAAACTGCCGCTACGGTAGAATCTACTCCTCCAGAAAGACCAAGAACTACTTTGTCATCCTGTAATTTTTCTTTTAACTCAGCTACCATTTCGCTAACAAAAGCATTTGGCGTAAAATTTTGAGGAACTTCCGCTATTTTCACTAAAAAATTTTCCAACATTTTTGATCCATCCGTTGAGTGAAAAACCTCTGGATGGTATTGAATAGCGTATGTAGTTTCTCCTTCAATTTTATAAGCTGCAAATTCTACATCATGAGTACTTGCTAATTTCACTCCGTTTGTTGGCAAAGCCTTAATACTGTCACTATGACTCATCCAAACCTGGCTATTTTCTGAAACTCCTTCAAAGAAAATTTCATTTTCTTTGATAAACGATAAATTAGCTCTACCATATTCTCTAGTGTTTGAAGCCGCAACTTCACCACCACTAAAATGGGATAAATATTGTGCTCCGTAACAAACGGCAAGCATAGGAAGTTTTCCTCTAATTTGAGATAAATCAGGATGTGGCGCATCTTCTCCTCTAACAGAAAAAGGGCTACCTCCAAGAATTACGGCTTTATAAGATGATAAATCACTCGGAAAATGATTGTAAGGGAAAATTTCGCAGAATATATTTAATTCGCGAACTCTACGCGCAATAAGCTGTGTATATTGCGATCCGAAATCTAAAATAAGTACGTTGTGTTGCATGCGCAAAAATACTTTTTATATTTTGAATTGTAAAATTGAATTGTAAAAATTTTTATTGTAAAAGAATCGTGTTAGCAAAAGTTATTCTTTAAGCAAATTATACTTTTTTATTCCATATCTGAAATCTTATAACTAGATTCCCCCATGACCATTAATTAATTCAATAAATTTTATTTAATTATTGATTTTTTTAATGATGCTATCGCTATATTTTTTAATATTTATTTTTAAATTAGATGTTCTTTTTTAAATAAGAATAATCATATTTAGGAAAAAACAATAAAGTAATTACTTTCTCTCCGTGATTTACAAATATTTCTATAGAAGATTCAAGTAAAATTTTAATTGGCAAAAAATTTCGGAACGTTCCCTGAAAGATTTATTTTTATATTTTTATGAAAAACACAACTGCTTATCTATGAAACGCATAACTATTAAAGACCTTTCTAAATATTTATTGTTATCTACATCAACTATATCAAGAGCATTAGTGAATGATAAGAATATCCATCCTGACACTAAAAGGGTAGTGTTGGAGGCAGCAGAAAAAATGGGATATAAACCGAATCCATCTGCACTAAATCTAAAATATGGGCATTCAAAAAACATTGGTATGGTAGTTCCTGAAATGACTACGCCATTTTCTTCACTTGTACTTAAAGGAATCCAAAATATTTTATATCCATTAGGTTACAGAATAATCGTAATGCAATCTGATGAGGACACGCTAATGGAGAAGAACAACTTATTGCTTCTTGAAGAATTTAATGTTGATGGTATCATAATGAATTTATGTCACGAAACACATAATCACGATGTTTATCAGGAAATTATGGCAAGGGGAATCCCTATTGTTTTCTTTGATAGGATTCCAGATAAATCATTAGATGCATCCAAAGTAATGGTTAATGATAGTTTATGCGCCTCTTTGATGACAAAACATTTAATTGAAACCGGACGAAAAAGAATTGCCCATATTATGGGTCCTTCAATAATTCGTAACACAACAGAAAGAGCGATTGCTTACCAACAGATATTAACAGACCATTCTATTTTTGATCCAGATTTAATGATAAAAACAGAAGGCGTATCATTTGAAGACGGAAGAAATGCGGCAAAACAATTATTAAATATGCATAAAGACTTTGACAGTATTTTTGCATTTACGGATACGCTTGCAATTGGTGCAATGAACTATCTTCTTGATCAAGGTATTAAAATACCTAAGGAAGTTTCTATTGCAAGTTTCTCAGGAACAGAATTGGCCATCATGGTGCATCCTCAATTGACAAGCGTGGAGCAGCCTATGGTACAAATGGGTGAAGCTGCTGCTGAACTAATATTGGAAAAAATAAATAATAAAGATGCTAAAAGCAAAACAATAATAATGGATGCGAAATTAATTTATAGGGCATCAACATGTATTTCAAAAGACATTAATTCTTTAGCTTAAACTTTTATAGTTTATGTGAGTTGCTTTGAACTAACCGAATTAAATACACACATACTTAGTATTTTTGGTACGGTCGCAACTTTAAATCACCAACACCATCGTCATCTGTATCTTTAAAACTTCGAGGATAAATTTGATAAACAACAGCCTCTTTCCACCATTTACGGTCATTTGAACCGTTTTAGGCATAAACATTCGACAAAAACAGAAAAAGTAAAAAGAGATAAAAAAGCAACTTTGTTTTTATAATTATATATTTTAACATAAGATTGATATTTAAAAGGTTTCGATATATGTGATATTTATTTTTGGAGTTATCATTTAATACATATATTATACTTGTAATTTATTCACAGCTATTTTAAACTGATGTACAAATGATTCATTGGAAACCAGATTACCAAAAATTGAAACAATTTCCAAAAACTCAATACATCCTCTTTTAGAAGGATTATGAACTTTTTCAAAGAGTACTACACTCATTTCATCATTAATATCAGAAGGAGCATTAACACTTTCAATATAAAAATACCATGAGGCAAGAACTAATATACTCATATCAGTACTTTTACCCTTTTGAATTTGGTCCTTTATAGTAGGAAGAAGGAATTTTGGAATTTTAGCTGAAGACTCTGATAGAATCCTATCAATATTATCTTTGATATATGGATTGCCAAAACGACCTAGTAAAGTTTGAACATAAGCATCTAATTTCGATTTTGGAATGTCCAGGATGTTCGGAATAACTTCATCATTATAAAATTGTAGAAGAGAATTACAGATTGATTTATCTACAACAACTTCATGAATATATTGGTATCCGGTATTTTTTCCTAAAAAACCCAAAAAAGAATGTCCAGCATTTAACAATCTCAATTTCATATTTTCATGAGGGGTAACATTCTTCACGTATTCCACACCCAATTCTTCTAGTAAGGGACGTTGGTTTTTAAAATTATCCTCAATGACCCACTGAAAAAACGTTTCCGATACTACTGGACAAAGATCCTCTAGTTGAAATTCTTTATATAAGAAATCGATGTCATGTTTCACCGTTACAGGAGTAATCCTATCCACCATACTATTAGGAAAAGAAACATTTTCAACGACCCAATCTTTTAAATCCGGTAATGCCATTGAAATAAAAGTCAAAAGCATCTCCTGTAGTAAATCTCCGTTATGTTGAATATTATCACAAGACTGAATTGTCACTCCTCCTGCATTAAATTTTCTTCTTAAATCAAGAGCTCTTGTGAGATAACCAAAAATAGTCTTAGGGCAGTCTGGATTTTCTATATCCCAAATTATATTTGGATCTTCAGTTATAAATTTACCTGTAGTAGAATTGCAATTATATCCCCCTTCAGTAATTGTTAAAGTTATCAGCTTTGTTTGTATATTAGACATGTGCTGAAACACCTTTTGAATTTCTGATGGTGCATGCAGACACTTAACAATAGAACCTATTACACTTACATCAATAACACCATCTCCTTTTTTTTCTGAAAGTGTATACAAACAATCTTGAAGCTCCATTCTTTCACAAATAGACTTATCTTGAGGAAGTAATCCCACAGCACAAATACCCCAATCGAGGGAGTTTGTTTGTTGAATGTACTTATCTAAGATATATGCCTGATGTGATCGATGAAAATTACCAATACCAATATGCACAATCCCCACCGATAATTCGGAACGATTATAGGTTGGAATAGATATACGCTTATCTAAGCTAAATAGGGTGTTGTTTTTTAAATGCATCTTTAATATATTATAGATCAATCATAACTTTTAAAGTTTCGCCTGCTTTTTTTTCTATATGTTGATATGCCTCAAGATATTTTTCAAATGGGAATCTATCCGTCAATAATGGTGCGATCTTTATTTTTCCTGATGCAATCATTTCAACTGCCAGTAAATAATCTTCATGAAGATACATCATAGATCCAAAAACATTCAATTCATGTTCTCCAACGTAAAACATATTTATTACTGGATTTTTTGAAAATACACCAAGAATAACTACCTCTCCTCCTTTTTCAACGTTTTCAATCAGTACATCAAGCGAAGCCTGTACTCCTGCTGATTCAAAACCTACCTGAAACCCTTCATCACCAAAACATTTTTTTACTCCTTCGGCAAAACTTGTTTCTTTAAGATTCAGTACCTCATCAATACCACACTCTTTTGCTTTTTCTAGTCGGTATTCACTTAAGTCTGTAATCAGTACTTTTTTTGCTCCTCTTGCCTTAGCAAATTGTGCTACAAGATTTCCAATTGTTCCAGCACCGCTAACCACTACATTTTTACCTTTTAAATTGGTGGCACGACCTGTGGCATGTGCGCCAACAGCAGCTGGTTCAACCATAGCACCCTGATCTAAACTCATACTTTCAGGAATAACTACCAATCTATCTTCATCGACTATAAAATAGTCCTGTGCAACACCAGGAGCTTGAAATCCTTGAACTTTTAAATTTTGACATGCATTATATTGACCTCTTTCACAAGGGCTACACTTACCACAAACTAATTGTGGTCTTGCCGTAGCTTGCATCCCAACTTTGACTTTATTAACTTTACTACCTATAGCTTCTACAATTCCTGCGTATTCATGACCCTGAACTACAGGGTAAGGGGTAGCAGGATGTTCTCCGTGAAATACATGTATATCCGAGCCACAGACACCTATTTTCTTAATATTTAATAAAACCTCATTCTCTTTTAAAACCTCGGGTCTCTTTATATCTCTAAATTCAATTACCCCCGGTTTTAACATAATTGCTTGCCTCATAATCTATATTTTTATTTTTTAAAACCTATTTTTCTTGATAACGCTGAAGTAAAACAGCAAATAAAATAATAACTCCTTTTATGACCTGTTGCGGATACGCTGGGATATCCTTCAAGTTCATGATATTTCCAATCATACCTAATATTAACACACCTAACAAAGTATTTAAAGCAGATCCTTTTCCACCTTTCAACGATGCTCCCCCAATTACCACAGCAGCAATTACATCCAGTTCCATTCCAACAGCCATTACTGGTGACCCAACTGATGACCTTGAAACGATAATGATTCCTGCAAGTGCTGACAAAGCACCAGAAATTATATACACCAGAAATTTATATCTCGAAACTTTAATACCTGACAATCGGACAGCTTCTTCATTACTCCCAATTGCAATCACTATACGTCCAAATACATTATATCTTAACAATACAGATACAATTCCATATATAATAAATAAAACAATCGTAGGATTCGGTAATCCAAGAAAATAACCACTCCCAAAATTAACTAAAGCCATTTCTTCTTCATGAACCATAATTGGAGCGCCATTTGAAATAATAAAACCTATTCCCCTTACTATGGTCATTAAAGCCAATGTTACTATAAATGGAGCCATTTTTTGATAAGCAACAAAATAACCCGATATCATTCCCACTAAAACACCCGCAATAATACTCAAAAACACTGCAGAGGGCCAATCCATCAATTGGGTAAAAAATGCAGTAAATACACCTGACATTGCCACAACCGACCCAACACTTAAATCAATACCACTAGTCAGTATTACTAATAACATCCCCATACTTATAATTCCTACGGGAGTAACCTGTCTTAAAAGATTGAATAAATTTGAACTGGTAAAGAAGGCCTCTGAAAAAATGCCCGATACAATTAACATGATTAAAAAAATAACCTGAGTATTGTATTTAATTAGTAATTGAATGTATTTTTTTGTACTAAAAGTTATTTCCATAATTTATATTTTTAATGTTTTAACCCGATTGCTAATCGTAATATTTGTTCTTCTGAAAATTCGTTTTTTAATAATGTTCCTTGAATTGATCCATCTTTCATGACCATTATTCGGTCACATAGTCCCATTAGTTCAGCTGTTTCAGAAGAAATAACCAAAATGGCTATTCCTTTTTCTGCCAATTCGTTGATTAATTTGTATATTTCAACTTTAGCCCCAACGTCAACTCCTCTTGTTGGTTCATCTACAATTAAAAATCGGCACCCTCTATTTACCCATTTAGCGATTGCAACTTTCTGTTGATTACCACCACTTAAATTACCAACAAACATCTCCTTGTTAGCAACTTTAATTTTCAATTTATGGATTAGGTCATCTACTATTTTATCTTCCCGCTTCTTGATTATAAATCCGAATCTATTACTGATGGATCTTAAATTCGTAAGTGTTATGTTTTGCACCACTGACAAAGAAAGTAAAACCCCTTTTTGTTTTCGATCTTCGTTTACCATCCCGATTCCTAATCGAACTGAATCTGAAGGTGAATTTGATTTTAATTCTTTATTATAAAGATTAACCGTTCCGTTATCCTTTTTTACTGCTGCAAAAATAGCTTCTGCTGTTTCTGTTCGACCGCTACCAACAAGACCTGCTAATCCAAGTACTTCGCCAGCTCGGATTGAAAGTGAAACATCCTTCACTCTATTTTTATAATTAATGTTTTGTGCAGAAACAACCTCTTCTCCTAACTTTACTTTTCTCTCCTCAAACATGTTACCTAAAGTCCTTCCCAACATAAGAGCTATTAAAGAATCCTTGTTAGTTTCATGTATATAATGACTTTCTACCGTAGTCCCATCTTTAATAACAGTCACTCTATCGGCAATAGTAAATATTTCACTCATGTGATGAGAGATATAAATGATAGAAACCCCTTGTTCTTTTAATCCTCTTATGATATCAAATAATTTCTTTACGTCTTTAGATCCTAAAACCGCTGAAGGCTCGTCTAATATCAATACTTTTACTTTTTCAGATAAGGCTTTAGCAATTTCAACAATTTGTTGCTCTGCTACACTTAATGAGCCCACCTTTTGTAAAGGATCAATTGAAAACCCTAAGCTTTGAATCAGCTCAGATGATTTCTGTGCCATCTCTTTCCAATGAACCCAAGTATCATCATTAAACCGATTTAAAAATATATTCTCTGAAACAGATAAATCAGGCACCAGCGAAAACTCTTGGTATATAATCCCAATTCCTAATTTTTTACTGTCTGATGTACTTTTTATATTGACTTCTTCCCCTTCAATAAAAATGTTTCCACTATCTTTTTGATGAGCACCCGATAGAACTTTCATTAAAGTAGACTTCCCTGCTCCATTCTCGCCTAATAAAGCGTGTACCTCACCAGGTAAAACCTGTAAGCTCACAGCTTTCAAAGCCTTGACTCCACCAAATGCTTTCGCAATATTTAATAATTCCACCCTATTTATAGTTTTCATATGCTGGCTATAAAATTTAAAATAATGCCTTAGGATCATAATATTGAGCCACATTTTCTTTTGTTATTAAAACTGCTGGGGTCAATTTATTTTTGTTGATATTTTTTTCTCCATTTAAATATCTAACAACCGTTTCAAGTAAAATTTTAGACATAACGCCAGGGCTATTCAATGCAGAAGCTCCCATTTCACCGGATTGTATTAATTGATCCGCCTCCTTTTGTCCGTCAACTCCAGCAATTAATATTTTACCCGCTTTTCCTGCTTCCTTAATTGCTTTCAAAGCTCCCATTGCCATTGCATCATTTTCTGCAAACAACACATTAACTTCAGGATGTGCCACCAAAATATCTTCCATAGCCTTTAGACCACCATTGTTTGTCCAATTACCCCAACCTTGAGAAACAATTTTTAATTTTGAATAGCCAATGGTTCTCAATTGAGTTTCTGTAAAACCCTGTACAAATCCCATTCTTTTCATTTGTCCAACTGGATTACCTTGCTTTCCACTTATAATAGCCGCATTCACGTTTTGATTACCTACTTTCCCAGCCATCCATTCACCAATCAAAAAACCGTTACCCGAATTATCAGCCTGAACTCCAGATGTGATTTCTGCAGTTGAATCAATCCCGCTATCAATGGTAAAAACCGGAATCCCAGCTTTCACGGCAGTATTTACTGCTGCTACTGTAGCCAAAGGATCAATTGGATTTATAATTAATACATTAACACCAGATGCTACTAAATCTTCAACAGCCGTTATTTGCTTAGCAATATCATCCTGGCCATCAGCTGATACGAATTTCATACCGTACGATTCAACATTCTTTTTAATCTCTTCTGACAACACCATATAATAGGGTGCATTCAATGAAGGTGAACAATAACCAACTTTAATATTGGAAAGATTTATTTTACTAACGTATTGATTTTCAATTGTTTTATTATTTTTTGTTTTTTTTCTATCTTTTAAATGGCACGCATTTAATAAAAAAAAACAAGCCATCGCCAAAACAAAATTTAGATGTGATTTTAAAGATCTCATATAAGTCGTTTTATTAATTATTACTTTATATTTCATTGAATAAGACAATATATTATATTAAAATTCAAGAACAATTTATGCTTGTAGAGCACCCCATTATTTGGTATGCACATTAATATAAAATATTATAATTTAGACAAATATATATTAATCAATCATAGTTAATTCATGCTCAAAAAGAAAATCTTTCTGGGAACGTTCCCAAAATTTTGGGAACGTTCCCAGAAAGATTTTCTTTTATATTTTTATGAACAACACAACTGAAGATAGGCTATTTATCCTATTTATGTCTCAGAAATGGTGGTTTCTTGACAAAACGAATGATTTTTAAATAAAAACAACGGAATCATTTAAGTACACATGAAATATGCACGGCTATTTTGAGTTAACCTTATATGAATGAATACCTAAAAATAAAAAACAATGAAAATTAAAATATACGCAGCAATTACTTTTTTAGCCTTTTTATCGTTTCCTGTAGTGTTGTCGATAAATTATTAACTTTTTAGTATCTAACGAAACTAGTTTTAAAATAGCCAGTAGATTTCCTCTTAACCTCGCCACTGAAATAATCACTCCAGATGTCACTACAAATTCAAGTGCTGAATTTCAAAATAACAATACAAAAGCTGATTTAGTGAAAGATGTAAAATTGAGTGAATTAAAATTGACGATAACTGATCTGGCTGATAAAACATTCTGTTTTTTAAAATCAATTCATTTATACATTTCAACAGATGCAAATGACGAAATTGAATTAGCTTATTTATACGATATTAATTCCACTGCAAACACTTTAAATCTAACCCAGTACTGCACAAAAATTAGACAAATATTAAGGCTCCGAGCTATAAAATAAGAGCTAAAGCCGTCATTAAAGGACTATTGTCACAAGATATTACTATAAAATCAGACATGAAATTTAGTGTTACTGCTGATCCATTTTAACAAATCAGCAGTTTTTCAATTACTATTTATTCTCTAATAATTACAAACTTCCCTTTTACTCCTGCATCCCAATTTTCCCAATAATCAGACTTAATCAGTTTTTCTTTGTCATCATAAATTTGAAATTCAGCTGTATTCCCGCCTAACGCACCTTTATTTAAAGCTTCTATTTCGAATGTATTTATTCCTTCATTAAGAAATATTTTAAATTCTTGATAATTTTCTTTCATTAATAATCTTTCTTGGACTATACTTCCATTCATCGTAGCTTTTGCTAAATCTCCATCAATCTGTCCAAAATCACGATATTTAATTACAAAGAATTCAGATTTCGTTCTGATCTCACCAAAATTGACATCAATTTTAACCAAAAATCTTGAATCTTCTTTTAAACCCTCTCTAACTAATGTTTTACTTAAATCCTTTTCCATTTTATCCATATAAACATCCCCAGGATTAGCAAACTCATTTTTTGGAGTCATGTTTATAGTACTTGCTTCTCCTATTTTCAATACTGAACGAGGGGTTTTTATTTCAGGGCTTTTAAAAACATTTGGAGTATAAGTTGGCGGTATATCCGTTTCAGGCGGAATTACTTTTTTAATTTTTGGACTTATATTTTTAGGTGGAATTGCTTTAAATTTAGAGCTGAATTCATTTTGTCCATAGCTTTTTGTAGCAATACCAATAATTATTATAAAAAAAAGAATCTGTTTCATAGAAGGCGAATATTGACCAATCAATATTTATTAAAAATTTAAAACAAAAAAAAACAGTACATAACCACAAAAATAGCATAATTTAATTTTCTTTATTTATCGAATTAAAAAATTAAATTTTGAAAATAACCACTACTATTCTTTCATTAATAGTATCGTTGCTTTGAAATCGATACCAAGATTCCATTGACTAGCCGAAATAATGTTTCCTTTATCATCATACACTTGAAATTCTGCAGTATTAGGAGGTAAAAAACCTTCATTCAATGCTTCAAAATCAATCTTATTAACCCCTTTTTCTAATTTTATCTCGAACCCTTTAAAATCACCATTCAAAACAACCTCATAATCTATTACCTTATCATTTAAATATACTCTAATTTTATCGCCATCAACATACGCAGCATCACGATATCGTATTTTGGCAGTAAGAGAACTTGTTTTAAAACTTCCTAAATTTTGATTTTTCTTATAACTAACAACCTCTAAATTTTCTGCTTTTTTAGTAATCCCTACAGGATTTACAAAATTGATTTTTGGGACATCAAGGGGGACATCTTGTTTTTTTATCACTTTTGGAGCGGTAGTTTTAGGCAAATCTGCCTTTGGCGGGATTATTTTTTTTATTTTCAAATTCTTATTTTTAGGCGGAATTGCTTTAAATTTAGAGTTAAATTCATTCTGTGCATATCCGCTTAGAGAAATCCCTAAGATAAAAATCAAAAATAGAATCTTTTTCATATCTTTTAGATAATAGTTAATCAGTGCTTATAATTTATTTAAAAATCAAAAGTGTAAATCATAAAACGATATAATTTACCTTTAATTAATAACATTCAATTCGCCGTTTTATTACATTTTAAAGAATAATACATTCTAAAAAGCAAACATCAAAATGGAACTTTTTAATTAAAAAATTAGTGTTTTTTATTTCTCATTTTTTTCTAAATTGCAAAAAATATACCAAACCTTAAATTAGGTTGTAATATTTTAAAAATCAGTTAAAAAACAAAAAAATGAAAAGAGAAAACATATTGACAGGCTCACCATGGGAAGACAAAATGGGATATTGTCGCGCAGTACGTATTGGAAATATCATTGAAGTATCAGGAACAGTAGCTATAATTGACGGCGAAAAAGTAAAAGCTGACGATGCTCACGCTCAAACTCTTAATATTTTAGAGCGAGTAGAAAAAGTTCTTGAAGAACTTAATGTAGGCATGAAAGATGTCATTCGTACCCGTATATTTACTACTGACGTTGCTACATTTGAAGCTGTTGCTACGGCTCATGCCAAATTTTTTAAAGACATAAAACCAACAACTGGTTTTTACGGAATTAACCAATTAGTAGCACCTGAATATTTGGTTGAAATAGAATTTACAGCCATTGCTCCTGAAAAACCTTTAGTTCAAGAAGGATTGTAATACTTTAGCACAAAAAAATCTGCCAGTTCTATAATGAATTTAGAAAACGCTAAAAAAAAAATAATGCTTGTCACACTCAAATGGATTTTCATTTGTGCTTTGACAGGCATTTTTTCTGGATCAGCTTCGGCGTTTTTTTTAGTGACACTGGAATGGGTGACACACTATAGAGAACACAACAACTGGATTATTTGGCTCCTACCAATAGGTGGTCTCATAATAGGCTTGTGTTACCATTATTGGGGAAAAGATGTTGTAAAAGGCAATAATTTATTGCTGGAAGAATACGAGAGTCCCCAGAAAATGATTCCTTTAAAAATGGCGCCTTTAGTACTTATCGGTACTTTAATAACGCATCTTTTTGGCGGTTCTGCGGGTCGCGAAGGAACCGCTGTGCAAATTGGAGGTGCAATTTCAGATCAATTTACTAAACTGTCATCCCGAGCACAGTCAAGGGAGAAACTTGATAATCCGGATAGAAAGACATTAATCATTCTGGGAATCAGTGCCGGTTTCGCATCAGTTTTTGGAACACCTTTAGCTGGAGCACTTTTTGCTTTAGAAGTTTTATATTTCAGTAAAATCAGTTTCAAAAGTATTCTGTTGTCTTTTATAACCGCTTACGTTGCTTATTTCACGGTTGAATTCTGGCAAGTAAAACACACCCATTATAGTATCCCAATCATTCCTGAAATGAATTTCACCAACTTATTTTGGGTAATTCCAGTCAGTATTCTTTTTGGTTTAGCCGCTATGTTATTCTCCCGAAGCACACACTTTTGGGGTGACTTATTTTCGAAAACAATATCCTTTCCTCCGCTTCGTCCTTTTATAGGAGGGATAATTCTTGCGGTGGTAATTTACTTTATTGGAACCACAAAATACATCGGTTTAGGAGTTCCCATGATTGTTGATGCCTTTTCAAATCCAAATACTTCCTACGATTTTTTTCTAAAAATATTATTTACTGGGTTTACACTGGGCGCAGGATTCAAAGGTGGTGAGGTAACTCCGCTATTTTTTGTTGGCGCCACATTAGGAAGTGCTTTATCTATTATAGTTCCTTTGCCTATTGCGCTTTTGGCAGGAATGGGATTTGTGGCTGTTTTTTCGGGAGCTACCCATACTCCTATTGCCTGTACGGTTATGGGAATGGAACTTTTTGGTATAGAAAGTGGCGTTTTCATTGGTATTGCTTGCATTATTGCTTACTTTAGTTCTGGTTCAATTGGAATTTACAAATCCCAAATTGTAAAAGGTGCAAAATACCGTTTGTACCAAAAAGTAAAAAGTACAGCTATGGAACTTTTGTAACATTGTAAAAGTTTGTTAATTATATAAATGATTTCAACATTACATTAAAAAAATGTAATTTCGCAAACTATGAAAATACAAGACATTCAAGCGATACAGTTGTTATTATCAACTCCAAAAAAAATTGTAATTATTCCACACCGAGGTCCTGATGGCGATGCTATGGGTTCTACTTTAGGATTATATCATTTTTTATTAAAAAACAACCATTATCCTGTTGTAGTTTCTCCAAATGAATTCCCTGATTTTTTAGCTTGGATGCCCGGTTCAGAAACAGTCAAAATATACGAAAAAGACAAAGCCAACTGCACCAAAATTCTTGAAGAAGCAGAGATCATTTTTACATTAGATTTTAATGCTTTGCACCGTACAGGCGAAATGGAAACCGTTTTAGCTAAGCTGAAAGCACCATTTGTCATGATTGACCATCATCAAAAACCGGATGATTACGCTACATTTACCTATTCCGATACTTCGTTTGGATCCACTTGCGAAATGTTATACAACTTCATTTGTTTTCTTGGCAAAAAAGAAGCCATCGACAAAACTATTGGAACTTGCATTTACACGGGAATTTTAACGGATTCAGGTTCGTTTCGTTTTCCAAAAACAACTGGAGACACTCATAGAATTGTTGCTGAACTGATTGATTTAGGTGTCGAAAATACGGAGATTCCAATCTTGTTATTTGATAACAGTTCTTTTGGACGTTTACAATTATTGGGAAGAGCGCTTCAAAACATGAAAGTGTTAACAGAACACAAAACCGCTTATACCACACTTACACAAGACGAATTAAACTCTTTTGATTATGTAAAAGGCGATACCGAAGGTATTGTAAATTATGGATTAAGCATCAAAGGAATTCTTTTTACAGCAATTTTTATCGAAAATAAAGAAGAAAAAATCATCAAGATTTCGTTCCGTTCCCAAGGTGATTTTGATGTCAATCAATTTGCAAGAGATCATTTTAACGGTGGAGGACATCGCAATGCTGCAGGAGGAAAATCAGAAGTATCAATGCAGGAAACCATAAATAAATTTGAGAATTTAGTAACAAAACTAACCATATAGTACATGAAAAACAGCCAATTAATAGCCGTTGTATTCTTTTTGTTCGTATTAGTTTCAAGTTGTAAACAACATCAAGAAGCCCGAAGACCTATTTCTCAAGCTTCAGGAACTTTCATGAAAAAATCGATAGTGCGAAATAAAAAATTAATTGCCGGTGAGGAAGGGCAAATTAATGCTGTAATCAAAAGAAATCCTAAAGTAAAATTTATCGCCTCGTCCAAAGGGTATTGGTATTCTTATTCTATTAAAAACACACTGGATACGCTCACACCTAAAAAAGGAGATGTCGCACTCTTTGATTATGAAATAAAAGACTTGAAAGGCAATATCATTTATTCCGAATTAGAATTAAGACCTCAGGTCTATTATGTTGACAAACAAAATATCATGATGGGATTGAGAGACGGTATAAAATTAATGCATAAAAAAGAGAAAGTTAATTTTCTATTTAACTCCCACATGGGCTATGGTTATCATGGTGACAACAAGAAAATTGGCACAAATCAACCTTTACTTTGCATAGTGACTTTACGTGATTTCATGCCAGAAGCCATTTATAAAAAGCAAAGCGAAATACAGTCCACAGCAACTCCGGTTGTTAAACAAGAAGTTACCGCTGAAACCAAATCAAAAGATACTATAACACAATAAATTCAGAAATGAAATCGCCATGATTTAAAAACAATTACGAAAAATGGCAAAATCATATACCTTTAAAAACAAATATTAACTTCGTATGAAAAAAAGTTTCCTACTCGTATTCCTTGTAATTGCATCATTTTATTCTTGCAAAGAAGAACACAACAATCTTCCTGATGGTCTATATGCTAAAATTGAAACCAACAAAGGAGAAATTATTGTACAATTAGATTTTGAAAAAGCCCCTATCACAGTTGCAAACTATGTGACTTTGGCTGAAGGAAAAAACGATTTTGTCACCAATGAAAACCTTAAAAACAGACCCTTTTTTGACGGCTTGAAATTTCATAGAGTAATTAAAGAATTCATGATACAAACGGGAGATCCTTTAGGAACAGGATCTGGAGATACCGGTTATAAATTCAAAGACGAGTTTACGGATTTGAGATTTGACAAAGGCGGTGTTTTGGCTATGGCCAATAACGGTCCGGCAACTAATAGCAGCCAGTTTTTCATCACCCATCTTGAAACACCTTGGCTGGATGGCAAACATACTATTTTTGGTCATGTTGTAGAAAAAGGAATGGATGTAGTGAACAAGATCGAACAAAACGATTTCATCACTAAAGTAACCATCATTCGAAATGGTGAAGCGGCGAAAAAATTTGATGCAGTAAAAACATTCAATGATTATTTCACTATAGAATCTCAAAACCAAAAGAAAAAAGCGGCACTTGATGCTGAAAACAAAAAAATATACGATCAAAAATACAAAGCAGTTCGGGACCAAAAAATAGCTTATTTTGCTGCTTTAAAAGCCAAAGCAACAAAAACACCAACAGGATTAGAATACGTAATAACCAAGAAAAGTGGTGGTAAAAAACCAGCTAATGGCACTAATATTTTCATTCATTATGCCGGTTTCCTTGAAGATGGCGAACTTTTTGACGCAAGTATAGAAAGTGTTGCTAAAACTTTTGGAAAATACGATGAAAACAGAGCTGCTCAAAACGGCTACCAACCCATTCCTTTTCAAGCAGGAAAAAAAGACGGTATGATTCCTGGTTTCATTGAAGGACTGGAAAAATTAAATTTTGGAGACAAAGCTATAATCTTCATTCCATCTAAACTGGCTTATGGAGAAGCAGGCGCTGGAGGTGTAATTCCGCCAAATGCCAATATTATTTTTGAAATTGAATTAATGCAACAATAACTAAAAAGTCAGACCTTAAATTATTACACGATGAAATTTAAAATTCTAATTTTATTATTCTTAGGAATGTTAACTGTACATTCTCAAATTAAGAAACCAGTTCCGGCAAAAAAAACCGTAACTGCAGTAAAAACAGTTGTAAAAGCTCCTGTAGCAATCGAAGGGATTTTTGCTACTATTACTACTACCAAAGGAGATATTACCGTTCAACTGGAATACAAAAAAACACCGGTAACAGTAGCTAATTTTATTGCACTTTCTGAAGGTAAAAATACTTTTGTGACCAATGAAAAACTAAAAGGAAAACCATTTTTTGATGGTTTAAAATTCCACCGTGTCATTAAAGACTTCATGATTCAAGGTGGTGATCCATACGGAAACGGTTCTGGTGGTCCGGGCTATGCGTTCAAAGATGAATTTACTGATTTGAAATTTGACAAAGGCGGTATTTTGGCTATGGCCAATTCAGGTCCAACTACTAATGGAAGCCAATTCTTTATCACCCACAAAGACACCCCTTGGTTAAACGATAAACACACTATTTTTGGTCATGTGACTCAAGGTATGAACGTTGTAAACCTGATTGCTCAAGATGATGTAATCCTAAAAATAACTATTACCAGAAAAGGAGCATTAGCAAAACAATTTGATGCGCCAAAAGTATTCTCAGACTATTATAACAACAAAGCCGAAGACGCTAAGAAACAAGCGATAATTGATGCCGAAAACCAAAAAAAGCAAGCTGTAATTATTGCCGAAGCAAAAAAAGCGTATCTTGAAAAATACAGTAGTGTTATCACTGCTAAAGCAGCTGATTTAAAAGCGAATAAAGCTACAGCAACTACAACAGCTTCAGGTTTAGCCTATAAAATAATCCAAAAAGGAAGCGGTGTAAAACCTGTTGACGGAACAACTTTATATTTTCATTATGCCGGTTATTTTGAGGACGGAACCTTATTTGACAGCAGTTATGAGGACGTAAGCAAAGCCTACGGAAAATACGATGCAAACAGAGCTGCTCAAAACGGATACCAAGCGTTCCCTTTTGAAGCAGGTAAAAAAGACGGAATGATTCCTGGATTTTTAGAAGGAATAAACCTTTTGTCTTTTGGTGATAAAGCGGTGATTTTTATCCCATCAAATTTAGCGTACGGAGAAAGTGGTGCCGGAGGAGTGATTCCGCCAAATACAAATCTTATTTTTGAACTGGAAATATTTGAAAAACAACCAGCTCCAAAACAATAAATTGTAAAAAGTATTCCATAAAAAAAGCCGACAGACTTCAAAATCTGTCGGCTTTTTTATGCGCTACCATTTTTAATTTCACTCAGCTCTTAAATGAACTTATATTTCTTAAATGGTTAGATTTTAAAACACATAAGAAATATAAGTTCATGTAAGTTGTTGATTATGTATAACTGTTTAAAATAAATTGGAAATTAATGCATTATTTCTTTCCAAATTTCCAGTCGAATTCATCTTTTTGATTGATAATCGCACCAATCTCAAATTTCACGACCTCATCAAATTCCGTTTGAAAGATAATCCA